>JAPLKI010000002.1 GCA_026388155.1 Elusimicrobiota bacterium | reverse complement strand
CGTGGGAATAATTGGAGGGGGTGACGGCGGGTTTGCCCGCTGCGCCCCAGTAGCGGAGAGGAGGCTCCACCCCTCAATACGGGGTGGAGGGGGACCACGGGAGGCCGTCTGATGGCCATAGGCCCTGATACGGCACCTGCGCAGGCATTGGGTCCCCCACGGGTCTGGGGCGAAGGGCAATCCGCCGGCAGGCCCCCCGAACTTGCAGCCACGACACATATAAATTCCACCGCTTGTTGCACTAACGATTTGAGCTCGTATGCGACACCCGCACAATCATTGGACGTCCAGCGGTTAAAAATGTGTCTGCCCCATTTTAGAAAGCCATGACGGCGAACTTGTAGCAGGCGGCGGAGATAAGGGCCGCTGCGGGAATGGTAAGTATCCAGGCCCATACTATCCGGCCAGCTATCCCCCATTTGACGGCGCGCACGTTCCTGAGACTGCCGACTCCGACTATCGCGCCGGTTATCGTGTGGGTGGTGCTTATGGGCACGCCTATCGCGGAGGCGCTGAACAGCACCATTGAAGCGCCGAATTCCGCGCAGAAGCCATCCACGGGGCGGAGTTTGGAGAGCTTGTTGCCCATGGTCTTGATGATGCGCCAGCCGCCGGACATCGTACCCAGGGCGATAGCCGCATGGCAGGAAAGCACGACCCAGAGCGGCACGTGGAATTCCTTGCCCAGATATCCCGCGCTGAAAAGGAGCCCCGCGATTATGCCCATCGTCTTCTGCGCGTCGTTGCCGCCGTGTCCCAGGCTGTAGGCAGCGGCAGAAAGCAACTGCCCCTTTCGGAACAGATGGTCCACCTTCGCCGGAGTGGAGCGAGCGAAGAGGTTATACACTATCACGCCAAAAAGCAGCCCCAGCAGCATACCCACCACGGGCGAAACAACTATAAAGACCAGCGTCTTTATTATGCCTTTCATCACCAGCGCTGACGGGCCGGCCTTTACCAGCGCGGCTCCGATAAGCCCGCCTACCAGCGCGTGCGAGGAGCTGGACGGGATACCGAAATACCAGGTTATGATATTCCAGGAGCAGGCGCCTATAAGCGTGCCGAAAATGATATAGCTGTCCACCTGGGCTATGTCAACTATGCCCTTGCCTATGGTGCCTGCCACGTGCAGGCCGAAGAAGGCGAAGGCTATAAAGTTGAAGAACGCCGCCCAGACCACCGCGTACTTCGGGGAGAGCACGCGTGTGGCCACGATGGTGGCTATGGAGTTGGCGGCGTCATGGAAGCCGTTCAGAAAATCGAAGAACAGCGCCAACGCCACCAAAAAGATTATGGCTATAAGCGTGCTATCCATGTTTCACCAGTATGGACTCGATAACTTTTGCCACGTGTTCGCAGTTGTCCAGCGTGCTTTCCGCCACCTCGTACATCTCCTTCCATTTTATGACCATGATGGGGTCTTTCTCGGTTTCAAAGAGATGGCTTATGGCTTTCTCGCGCAGGGCGTCGCCCAGGTTCTCCAGCCGGTTGACCTCTATGCAGTGGTCCAGCACGCGGCGGGCGCGCTTGGTGTCGTGCATGTGCTTAACGGCGTTTGAAAGGGCGGCCGCGGACTGGTCTATAATGTCTATGAACTGCGAGAAATACTCGTCGCCCGGATCCAGTTTGTACAGCTTCATGCGGCCGGCCATGGCGTTCAAGAGGTCCAGCACGTCGTCTATCTGGTTGGCCAGCGCGAAGATATCCTCGCGGTCTATGGGTGTGATGAAGGTGCGGTTGAGCATGTCCGTGATCTCGTGTGAGAGCGTGTCCCCCTCGTTCTCCAGGTCGTGCATCTTTCTGGCAGAGGCTTCGTTCATGACGCCGTTCTTCAGTACGGACTTGAAATACCCCGAAGCCTTCACGAGGTTCTCGGCCTGCACGTTGAGGTAATCGAAAAACTTCACTTCCCTAGGTATGAAATTAATTGTCATGTTTTCTCCTTTATGCTGCGTTCTTTTTGCTCTTCATGAATAGTTTAAGAAAAGAGTGTGAAGAAGGAATGAAACCGGAGTAAAATGTGTGTAAAGGAAATTTACCTTTTAGAATTTCAGACTGATGTCAGCCTGGAACAGCCGCTCGAGCTTAAGCGCGCCGCTTATAGGTTTCGCATCGAAATAGGCCATATTCATCGCGAAGTCGCGCAACAGACCTAGCGAAAGCTGGAACTTTTGCCCTCCCACACCGGTAGCGCCGCCGTAGAAGTCCGAGTCCGGGTAAGTGTCCAGCCATGCGTTACCCGCAAGCCTGCGCATGGAATAGCCGGCCTGCCACTGCCCGGCGTCCTCAACCTTTCGCTGACCTATTTTCACACCGACTATACCGCCTTTGTTGTCCATAGCGTGGTCAAAAGCCTGCACGTAATTCCCGAAAACTCCGACGTACGTTATGTTGTAGCCAAGGCCGCCCAACAGCGGCACCGGCACGGGTTTCAGGATATTGGCATTCACCTCGAACTCGGGGCTGATGGAGTTGTAGCTGTATATGTATTTGCCGCCTATAAGAGTATTTGCCTGCTGATAGCCGTCCGCTGTGGAAGGCCTGTAATTGAGCGCGGCATGGTTTTTTACGTGCTCAAAGCCGTAAACAGCCGCGCCGGCCTTAAAGTCATATACGCCGTCGGGATCATGCCAACTCACTCCCGGCTGGGCGAACAGCATGCCGGGGTCCTGCGGGTCGTTGGCTAGTTCATTGAGTACTATGTAGCCGGCATTGCCGAAAAACTGCCAGTTATGACTAAGCGGACAGGTAATCCGCGCGCTTAAACCCTCCGTGTTGATGTCGGTGTCCCAGAGCATGTCGTTCGTGAGCCACAGCGGATTTTTGATGCGACCGGCGGTGAAGGCGAGATTCTCCGAGGCGTTATATTCGGCAAAAACATAATCTATATAAAGATTTTTCTTTCCGAAATTGTCGGTGAAGGTCTGATTGGTGGAACGTGGATCAGAGCTGGAGCCACTGGCGAAGCCGAAACCTGTGTAAACCTTCTCGTTCACTTTGGCGTCCACAAAGAAACGCAGGCGGTAACGGCCGCGGTACCGGGTATATTGCTTATTCTCATTGTCGTTGTACTGGTATCGCAGGCGCACGTCGCCGTGGAATTTAAGCGTCTGCGCCCACATCGGCAGGGTTGCGCGGCTCTGCTGGGATATTTCTTTTTTCACCTCCTCCTGCGTGCCTATCCTTATTTTCTGCGCTTCGCCGGGGTCAAGCACGTTTTTCTCCACAAGCCGGTCAAGAAGCATATCCAGCTCACCGGCGCGGACCGGCGCGGCCGCCGCAAAAAGGAACAGCAGAAACAGGGCTTTCTTAATCTTCATGACTAAAGTTTAAGAAAACCGTTTAAAGCCTGTATAAAGGAGATGTAAAAGGTGGGTAAAACAACGGCAGGAAATGGCGGATAGCGGTTAGGGAAAGAGTTTCTCAAATCCTCAACTTTCTTCCCTAACCCCTATACGCTTTACGCTGTACGCTGCTTTGGAAGGGTAAACCAGAATGTGGAGCCGTGGCCTTCATTGCTTTCTACGCCGACCGTACCGCCATGCAGTTCGACCAGGTGTTTAACTATGGAAAGCCCCAGGCCGGTACCGCCCAGCTCGCGGGAACGGGCCTTGTCAACGCGGTAGAAACGCTCAAAAATCCTGGGTAAATGCGCCGCCGGTATTCCGTGGCCGGTATCTTCCACCGAAACCTTCACGACTTCGCCTTCCGGAACCGCGGAAATCTTTATTTTACCGCCGTTTTTATTGTATTTTGCGGCGTTATCCAGCAGGTTTATAAGCACCTGCGAAAGCTTGTCGCGGTCGGCATTCACCCTCAGCCCTGCCGGGACGAGATTTAAGAGGGCAATCTTCTTCTTAGCCAGTATGGCGGCCAGGCCGCGGACGGTATCATCGGAGAGCTCTTTAAGTTCCACCGGTGTCTTTTCAAGCTGGGCGCGGCCGGATTCGGCGTACGAAATCTTCAGCAGGTCGTTGACTAAATTATCAAGACGCACCGCCTGCTCATTTATACTGCGGGCGAAGCCCGGGCCGTGTTCCCTGTCTTCAAGCGCCCCGTTAAGCAGAGTTTCGGCACAGCCCCTTATAACCGTAAGTGGGGTTTTCAGCTCATGTGAGACATTGGCCACAAAATCCCGCCGCATGGCTTCAAGCTTGCGCGGCCCGGTAATATCCCTGGCCACCAACACACAGCCTCCTATGGCGCCGTGCTCTAATATGGGCGAAGCGCTTACGCTCAAAACAGTGCCGGGGGCGGCCGCAGGTTCTATCTCAAAAGAAATGGGCCGACCGCTGGAAAGAGCCTTGATGGCTGCCGAAGATAATTCCGGGCCGCCCGGCATACCGGACAGGCGCACCCCCTCGGCGTCGAAGCCGCTCACGCCCATAAGCTGGCGCGCGCGCGGGTTTATGCGCGTTATAACGCCGGCGCCGTCGGTGATCAATATGGCTTCAGACATATCGCGGAAGGCCGCCTCCAGTTCCAACCGGCGCAATTCGGCCTCGCGCATTTTCATGCTGATTGCGCCCGCCATGTAGTTAAGGGTTTCGGAAAGTTTTTTCAGCTCGCCCGAGGAGCCGACCGGGATGCGGTAGCCAAAATCCCCCGAGGTGAAACGCTTTGAACCAGCTATTATTTCCCCAAACTGTCTGCCAATAAGCAAAACAACCAACCAGCCCACGGCCAGGGCGAAAAGGACTGAAAGGGCGAAGCTGAGCGCCACAGTGCGGCGCAACTCCGAAAGCATGCGCTGTATGCTGTAATACGGCATGGCCAACCGCACAAAGCCGGCCAGACGCGCCCCGTCCCTAACCGGAACGGCCAGGTAAAGCATGTCCTCTTTAAGAGTGCCGGACCGCCTGGTAACGCTGGCGGAATCATGACTGGCCGCTTCTATTATTTCAAGCCGGCCCGAGTGGTTTTCCATCTTAAGCATTTCAGGATAGGACAGGCTCGAATCTCCCAGCACTTTTCCGGATGCAGAAACAATCGTTATCCTTGAACTGGTCTTATAGGCCAGCTTTTTAACAAGGGCGTCGGTGTAGACGGAATCTTCTTTGATAAGCCGGGCGACGTCTAACTGGGCCGCAATAAGCCGGGTTTGGATGCCCAGGGAACTGCGCAGGTCACTGAGGGCATGCTTTTCAAGGGATTGGTCAAGGAAAAAGGCGGTGACTGACAGCGCAAAAAACACCACAATTATATAGGAAAGCAACACCCGAAATTTGAGCGTTGAAAAAAATTTCATTTCCCAAACCTGTAGCCGTAGTTTTTTACCGTCACTATGCGACATCCCTCCGTTCCGAGTTTTTTGCGCAGCGTGCCTATATGCACATCCACGGTGCGGGTCTCGACCTCAAGGGCGGCGTCCAGGCCCCAGGCTTTATCAAGCAGGGCTTCGCGCGAAAGGACTCTGCCGGCCGAAAGCGCAAGCGCTTTGAGCAATTCAAATTCTTTGGAGGTCAGCTCCACAGCCGCCCCTTTAACCCTGGCCTCAACTTTTAAAAAATCCATTTCCAGAGCGCCGGCTTTAAATTTATCAACGGCCGCGGCCGGAGTTTCGGAGCGGCGCAGCACCGCTTTAACGCGCGCCAGCAATTCCTTCACACTGAAAGGCTTGGTCACATAATCATCGGCGCCCATTTCAAGGCCGACTAACTTATCCGACTCTTCGCCTTTGGCCGTAAGCATTATTACCGGAATGGCGGAGGTTTTTTGGTCCATCTTCAGGCGCCGGCAGACTTCAAGGCCGTTGAGGCCCGGAAGCATCAGGTCAAGAATTATCAGCCGCGGGCGTTCTTTTGCGGCTAGCAGCGGAGCGGAAGACCCCTCGTGCGCAAGCAGGGTGTGGTAGCCCTCTTTTTTAAGGTTATAGTCCAGCATCCTGGCTATGTCCTTTTCATCCTCAACCACAAAGATTTTTTCGTGCATACCGGGAATATGATAGCAAAAGATAAAAAGGAAACAGATCGCTTTTTTCCTATTTTAAGGAAACACTAAAGCGGTTGAAGCCGCGGAACGGAATTTATATAATTTCAAGCAGGATTTAAGGGATATTAATGGCTTCATATTACAAGCGGCTGAAAAGCGACCTGGACTCGGCGGCCGCGGCGGGCATAATAACGCCTGAACAGTCCGATAAACTCTACACTCATATCCACTCCGGCAGTTTTTCAGGCTCATTTAAAGCCTCCACCTGGATAGCTGTTATCTCCGGGGTGATGATCACGGCGGGAGTTTCGCTCATTATCGCGCATAACTGGGATAAAATAGACGCGGCGGCGAAGGTTTTTTCTTTTTTGCTTGTAATGGCGGGCGTGGCGCTGGCGGCAATAAGCTTTGAGGAAAAGCCGGCCGTAGCCGTGCCGTCGGAAGTGCTTTGGTTTTTTATGCCTATAATAGGCATAGGCCTGTACGCCCAGGTATTTAACCTGAGCGGAGATCCGGTCAGACCATATCTGGCCTGGCTCGCCCTTTCACTGCCGCTGGCCGCGCTCTCTCCGCGCAAGACTCCCGCAATAATAGCCATAATGCTTGCCTTCGCAATAATGTACTGCGGAAATTTTTCACCGGGCAATATGATCACGCTGATAAGCCGCTATGAGGGCGCCGCCTCTCCGCGGCTTTGGCATTGGGCCTGGCCCGCTGTGCTCGCCGGAGCGGCTTTTTTGCTTTATTTCTTCAAGCTTAAGGCCGCGGCCGGGCGCTACCGGCTGACCGGGCTCTCGCTTGGCTGGCTGATGATGGTTTTTCTCTCGCCGACCGCGCTGCAGGTCAGAAGCCCTGTTTTTATAACGCTGACGGCGGTTTCGCTTGCCGTGATCTGGCTGCTGCTAAGCCAGGACGAAGGAGCGGAAACAACGCAGCTGCCGCTGTATGCCTGGACCGCCGTGGTTTACGGCATGACTTTTTTCTGGCATTACAACCCCGGCGCCATCAATTACAAGGATGACACCATGACCGGTATGGCGGCGGCATGGGTGGTTTTTGCGGCCGCCCTGCTGCTTATTGCCGCGCGGCCGATAAAGTTTTTCAGTTCCGACAAACGCCTTCAGGCAGGCGCGAGGATCGCTCTTGCGGTTTCAATAACCTCGGCCTTCCTGCTTTTTGACGCTTCCGATATCGGCGCTAAAGCTATAGCTGTTATGGCCAACGCGCTTTTGATGCTGACCGGGCTCGCTTGCATAATGGACGGCTCACAAAATTCGAATGAAAAAGAGATAAACCGCGGAGCGGCGCTTATTTTCCTTATAATAGCGACCCGTTTCGTGGACTTTTTCGGCAGTTTGGTCAGGAGCGGCCTGGCTTTTATAGCGGTCGGCCTGTTTTTCGCGGCTCTGGCCTGGGGGCTTAATAAAGGCAGGAAAGCCATCATAGACCGTCTGACGACTAGAACTGAAGAACTGAAGACCTGAAGTTCTGAAGCTGAAAAGGGCAAAAAACTTCAGCGCTTCAGAGCTTCAGTGCTGGTTTAATACGGCGCCGCCGCAGTCCCGCTCTTTTGGATTAACGCTCAGACCAAAAGGGCGGGGCGCAGGTCAGGCCATAAAGATGAATAAATTAAAGCTGTTAATTATAGCACAAGTCGCTTTCTTCGGCCTCTGGGGCGGATACCTGCTTACTGTGGGTAAAACCGCCGTGCCGGACATCTATCTTGAAACCGAGCCCGTGGACCCCAGGGATTTTTTAAGCGGCGTTTATGTGTCCCTTACCTACGCGATTTCAACGCCGGAGCAGTGCAGCGGTCTTATAAACGGCAGGACCGGCCGGCCGGTTTACGTAAAGCTTGAGCTAAAAGGCAAAACCGCGAATACCGTAAGCGGGCAGGTGCCGCTTTACGAGGCGTCCGACTGCGCGGAGGACCCGGACCATAGCGGGGCGCTTTGGGCGCGGGGCACGGCTGAGAACTTCCGGGGCGGCCCCCGGGTCAGCTACGGTATAGAGAGATTTTTTGTAAATGAAAACGACCCGCTTAAAAGTTCGCACAGCGGCCAGCTGGTGGCAAAAGTCAAGCTGGACCGGTTCAACAACCTGCGCCTGGAGAAGTTGATAAGCAAGATAATAGCGAATGGCCAATAGTACCCAGACCTGGTCTAAGCAAACAGCTGAAAAATTAAAAACTCCTCCCCTAATCGCTATTCGCTAATTTCTATTCTCTGCCGTATTAAAAGGAGCTCTATGCCGATGGAAAGAACCAGGGAAATGACCAGTATAGGCGCGGATTGGGATAAGTTTTACGCCGCGGAGATTTCCTCCAAAATCCCCTTTTTTTCAAGCGATGGCCGCCTTTACGACTGCCTTTTCGCCCAGCAGCTGAACCGCGAACTGCTGGAACGCATTTTTAAAACTGCCGACGCCCTGCGCGAGATAACGCAGAAAAAAGAAGGCGCGGATTTTGTTTCCGGCCTGTTATCGCATAAACGCGGAATGCTTTACTTTGTCCAGCCCTCCACGCGTACTTTTCTGTCGTTCCTTAACGCCTGCCACATACTTGGAATAAAGACTTCGGAAATACGCGACACCTCTACTTCGTCCGAGGTGAAGGGCGAAACGCCCGAGGACACGGTGCGCACTTTCTCAAGCTATGTGGACCTGATCATTATGCGTCACCCGGCGCCGGGATTCGTTGAAAAAACAGCCTGGCTGATGAACCGCACCGGAAGGCCGGTGCCGATAATCAACGGCGGCTCCGGTAAAGACCAGCACCCCACCCAGGCCCTGCTTGACATGTACACGCTTTACCGCAGCTTCAACGGCGAGCTGGACGGCAAAAAAATAGTCATGGTGGGAGATTTGAAGCGGGGGCGCACGGTGCGCAGCCTCAGCTATTTGATGAAGAACTACAAAAATGTCAGCCTGACTTTTGTTTCACCGGCGGAATTCCGGATGGAACCCGATATTCTGGACTTCCTTAAAAAACACTCCATCCCCTTTATTGAAACCGAAGATTTCAGTTCGGTAATGGGTGAAGCCGACGCTATTTACATGACGCGCATACAGGACGAGCACGACAAGGCGGGCGAATCAAAAAAAGTGGATTATTCGCCTTTCTACTTCAAAAAAGAGCACCTGAAAACGATCAAAAAGAGCTGCGTAGTAATGCACCCGCTGCCGCGCCGCCACGAAATTGAACCGGCGGTGGACGAGGACCCGCGGGCCATGTACTGGCGCCAGGAACGAAACGGCATGTGGGCGCGCGCGGCCCTTATCTCGCACATCTTCGGAGTGGATGAAAAGATCAGATAGCGGGCGGCAGGCAATAGACAGGCCATACTATCCCCTGAATTTCGCCTTCAACCCGACCTCACGATAAAAAACAGCCGGCTTTGAAGCCGGCTGTTTTTATTTTAAAAACCTTATATTATTTGCTGAGGCCGGTTAAGCGGGGGATTATGCCGCTGATTTTAATTTTTTGATACGAACTCCAGCAGCTTGCGGCTCAGCTCGGGGAAGCGCGGATTGGTCTCCGGCCTGGTTACGGCGCCGTGCGCTATGCCCTCCGACAAGGGATACCGTATATACACGCTCCTGGAGGGATCCGGGAGCGAGGCCATAAAATCAGTGACAGCGGCAGAGCTGACTACTATATCCGCCTCGGACTCCACCGTAAAAACCGCGGTCCCGGAGAAGCGAAGGCTTTCCAATATCTTCGCGCGCCCGTTCTGATTGTCGAGGGTCAGGTTATAGAGTTGGCAGACGCCGTTGACCGCCATCTTGTTGTAGTAGTATGGGTTGTCCTCCACGGTATCCGCCGGCACGGTGTATGGCCCTATGATCCGGGTCGTGGAAGCCGGGCAGCCGAGCGATACCGACTGTTGATTGCGCTCGTTGATAGCGAGGGCGGGGGAAAAGAGGAAGAGTTTATCCGCCTTTAGCTCCGGGTGTCTCCGCAAAGCGTCCAAAGAAAGAGCGCCGCCGGTAGAGAACCCCGCCAGAGAAATTCGTTCACCCAGGCCGGCCGCAATACCCAAGCCCCGGTCAACTTCCTGCTGCCATTGCTGCTTGGTCGCCGTGAGAAGGTCTTCCGGCTTAGTGCCATGGCCCGGCAGCAGAAGAGAAACGACATTGTAGCCCTGCTCATACAATATCTCGCCCAGCTTACGCATGAACCAGGGCGAGTCCGTCAGGCCGTGGATCATGACTACCGTGTTGCGCGTTTTGGCGCCATGGGCCAGTAAGAACGGCAGATTGTCCTCGTTCTTGATCCCGTTGAGCTTCGACTCTCTATAAGCCGCGAACTCGTCCAGCGCTTGCGCGTATCCGGCAGTGTCAGCCGGTTCCAAATCGATGGATGGAATGTCCACCTGCGCCGCCGGCATTAAGGCGCCGGAACTGTTTTCAAGCTGCTCAAGCGAGTTGGAAGCGGCAAAACAAGGCCCCGCCGCGAAAATAACCGCCAGATATATAGTCTTTTTAATCATGATTCCTCCGTTTCAATAAGCTAATAGCCTGACACGACATTTTTTTGTCACCCTGCGTCAAACCCTGCCTGCAACCGCCTCGCGCAAAAACCAGGGAGCCGGCCGCAGCTTACGCGTGCGACCGGGCACCCTGGTTCAGTGATTTGATTTACTTCGCAAGACGGAATCCGACATAGTAACTGCCCTGCAGCATATAGATATAGCTGCGGAAGTCGGTCCGCAGGTACTCATTGTCGCTGCTGTAGAAAGAATTGCCGCGTATAACATTGTCTCCGTCCGCGGCGCCTTTGACCGCGCTTCCGTCCGTAGGCGCGCCGGCATAAGATTCTTTGTATATATCCTGCGTCACCTGCCAGACATTCCCGGCCATGTCGCATAACCCCTGTTCGGTGTTGCCTCCGGGTTTGGAACATACCGGCATGGTGCCGTTGGTTCCGCCGCCGACGCCGTTCTCGGGGCCGTCGAACACTACCCTGTCGTGGGTCACGGGCTCATTGCCCCAGGGATATTTATTGTTCTTGCCTCCGCTCCTGGCGGCGTATTCCCATTCGGCCTCGGTGGGCAGCCTTGCACCCGCGAACCTGGCATAGTCGTTCATCTGTGCCCCGTTCAGGCAGTTCATAGGGTATTTCTGACGGCCCTGCGTGTACCAATTGCAGTTGAAGCTATAGTAAGTAATGACGGGCTCCGTGCACTGGCCTTCATTCACGCATTTCGCATATTGCTCCACTGTCACCGCTGTTTTCGCCATCTCGAAGGTTTTAATTGCGACTTCATGGACCGGCCTTGTGTTATTTGAGCCGGGGGCGCTCTTCTCGGCTCCCATCATGAACTGCCCGCCGGGAATAGAAACCCACTTTATCGGCCTGGCTCCGGCGGCATAGGCCGCGATGTCCGGGTGAAAAATACTCGTTGACTCCGGAACCGAAGCCGGAACGCTCGCAATGTCAGAACCTTTGGGGACATCCGGCAAAGCTGTTCCGCTTAAAACTGAAGGCGAAACAGAAGCTCTTAATGAATCAAGAGCGCTTTCTCCGGCGTAAGAAATATTAACGCCGAATAACACCACCACCGCCGCGTATACTGATCTTTTCATGTTTTATTACTCTCCTTGTTTGTTTCGTCTTTAATGAGGCTTGTCATGCGGACCCCAAAACCTCATGTTATAAGTTTACTCCGCTTGCCGATTAGTTTCCTGAGGCCGAAGAACCAGAGCAGCCTTGTTATTTGACCCAGGAGCGGCGGTTTACCAAAACCGCCTTTAGTTAAACCTATGGCTTAACCGCTGTGGAACGCTGAATACCGATGTTGCCCGGCAGCCGTTTACCTGGCGTTGCCCATCAGTTCATTGGTGACGAAGTGCTTGAACGCCGGGATCATGACCAGAAGCCTGGGATCCAGTTTTCCGGGCTGGCCGGGAACCACGAAGTCCGGGTCGACTATCTCTATCTGCCAGTTCGGGTTAACGATGAGGTGCGCCACATCCACCCAGGTTTTCCTGCCTTTGTCGTTCTCCGGGCCGGGCCGCTGTATCGTGAAGTCGAAGCCCGTGGAATCGCCGCTTTTAACGGACCGCGCGATATAATCGCCTTCGGAGTCATAGATCGAGAAGACGGAGAAAAAGGCATCCATCCCCTCAAGATTTATGGATAAGGATTTGGCGATGTCCAGCATCACATCCGAGTTGAACGAGCCTATTCGTTTACTGAAAGGCGCGACCGACTCGTCAACAGTGATAGCGTGGTTGGCCCAGGCTGTCAGGTTCACATAAGCGTAAGCCACGGAATTATTGTCCGGATCCCTTAAGTATATCGACATGCGCGGGCGATCCGAGAACTTGGTCACCAGGTGCCGGAAACCGCCGAGCTCCCTGCTTATCTTGCCCAGGCTTATATTATTCTCGTCCTTGAGGTTGAGCTGCGTGCCATCGGCGCCTATTATCCCCCCCGCCACATCGCCAACCGTAACAAGCGTGACCTTTGCGGGAAGGGTGAAAAGACCGGCGCTTGGCGGCGCGACCGGCGTGATATCGGCCTGTTCTTCGGCTTTTATCATACCGGCGCTGATCCCCTCCAGAGGCCGGGCCTGCTCCGCGAAAGAAGCGGAGACCCCGGCAAAACAAATTATACCGAGTACCGCTAACAACTTTTTGCTATTCATAACAACTCTCCTTTTGTTTTTTTTGCTCCGGTGTGTTTACGCCGCTTCGCCGGAGATAATATGCCGCACCCTGTTTGTTTCGTCCTGGATGAGGTTTGTCGTGCAGCCCCCAAAACCTCATGACATAAGTTTACTCTGCCGGTGGCTGAACTGCCTGAGGCCTAAGAACCAAAGCGGCCCTGTTATTTGACCCAGGAGCGGCGGTTTACCAAAAATGCCTTTAATTCAATCAATGGTTTAACAACTTATGTTGAAAAAAGTGTCGGGCGGCTTTGTATTTAAAAAATCAGCCTGACACCTTTTTCCAGGTCGCCGCCCCCTATTAAAATGAAGCCTCCGTCGGGCAGAACTGCCCGGCGGAGGCTTTGGTATCTTTAATTTTTCTTATTCTTCCGGGTTCACCGGAATCAGCGTCCGCTGGCGCACAATATTCATCTTTGAATATGCCATGCTGATTTTGTGCATCCCGCCATAAGCTTCAGCCAGCGACTCTAATTTCACATCGTCCGCCTTTATTTCCGCGTCACGGAAATCAAGCCAGGCCCTCTGCGCGGTTTTCAGCGCGACTTTCGCTTTCGGAGGACAAGACAGCTGCCTTTTCCCTTATAATCCGACGAACCCGGTTGCTTGGCAACCGGGTTCGTCAGACCACTCTCCTCTTCCGATCCGGGCAACCCCAGACCGGCGCGATGATCAGAGTTACTGAATGTATTCAACCCTAAAAGAATGTCTTTGAGGAATTATCGAGACAGGGAGGAAATCAGGAGCATTACCATACCGCGGTTCCAGATATACGCCACAGCTGGTTATAACGGCGCCCGATTTAAGCAGTTCCTTGATTTTCTTGACCATCCTTTCCTGGGTGGCTCTCTCGCCAAGAGTAATCGGGGCGTTCTTTTCATCGAAAACATTTTCTTTGACCTCAGCGGATGTCGTCATGTAAATTATCCCCCATCCGTCAACAGCCACATGGCTGACATCCACACCCTGGCCAGCCAATATCTGCTTGGCACGTCCCACGACACCCAGCAGGCCACTGGCACCAGTAACATTAAGCTCGCCGCACAGTTCCTGTGTGGGAATAAGAAAGTGAATCTGCCCAGGTTCAGGTTCCGGAGCAGTCGTCCTCATTTCAACGCCGTCCATTCCCAACTGCTTGGCCACAGGTTCCGGAACCATAACCACCTGTCCGGAAATTATCGGGGCGAACTGATTTCTTACATTCTCCAGATTACCGGCTTTTATGGCGTCTTCAGCGGCATAGGCACCGCCGCTTAAACCTAACACAACTATCATCATCATTGCTTTTTTCATTGTTTTATTACTCCTCTTATTTTAGTCTTGTATGCGGTTTATCGTGCGGCTACTAAACCTCATGATATAAGTTTACTCAGTTTGCCGAGTCGTTCCATGAGGCCGAAGAACCAGAACGGCCCTGTTATTTGACCCAGGAGCGGCGGTTTACAAAAAACACCTTCATTTAAACCTATAGTTCAAGGAATGCGGAATACTATAATGCCAAGGCCCTCCGGAATCCGGAAACCGGCGATAAAATTCATTTTGCGCGGCGGGTCCGTCTGCCGGAGGTTGAATGACCGTGCGAGTGTTTTGTTCTTTTATGACTTACGACTCGGGCTTTGCCGGTCCAGCTCCGCACTCTTCCGGTGTCGACATGCACAAACCCATTGCCGGGGTAGTAACCGACTCCGCCGGTATTGCGGGCCTGAAGCGCGCGCGCGGCGTCTCTTAAATCCGTCAGCCGTACCCCCGGAATATTAATGTCGGCGGCCATGCCTGACATATGCAAGCTGTGTTTTGAAACGCCCGGATTTTTGCGGCTCAGCGCGGCGTTCAGTTCCGGGCTGCGGTAGCCTGAAAGAAGCGTGATAGTTCTGTTGCCGAACTTGTGCTGCAAGGAATCCAGAATTTCCAGCAGGCCCGGAGCGATGTCGTGTTCGTCTCCCGTAAGGCGGCAGCGGAAGAAATGCCTGACGCGTTCCGCCGCTTCCGGAATGTAGTTTCCGGCGCTATCCCGGTATTGGATAGAAAGAGTTTCGGAAGTTTTGTTGTTCAAAAGGGTTAAGTGACCGTCGCCGTCAAGCCTGACAGGAGGTTTGTTTGCGGGATCATCCTGATCGTCTACGTTTTCGTCGAAATCATAATCAGTCGGTTGTTCCCCGGCGGCGGCAGGCACCGGTTTTGGATCAGGAATAGGCGTCAGGAAACCGGACTTATTCATAAACCCTATAGCGTCGGGACTGTTTATAGCCAATTCCTCCGGCAGCGCCGGCAAAGTCCGGCCGAACATGATAGCCGGCGTGCAAATCAGGACGATGAGCGCGGACAAAGTTTTTTGCCGCAGTTCGATGGTTTTCATAAAGCTCCTTCCTTTATTTAAAGACGCAATGTCCGAAATTCCCTCTTACAGGAATTAATACCGCTCAGTGGAAGAGGCGTGTCTGGCCGCTTCCGCTAAAATATTCGTTCTGATCTTTTTGGCAGAGTAAAGTTTTTGCTGCTCCAGTATCCGCCTAAGGTCAAAAACGGCGATTCCGGTATCGCTCAATTCTCCGCCTAAGCTTCCCCGCACTATTCCAACCAAGGTAGTCTTATCATATTCTTCCACAACCGGACTGCCCGAAGTCCCATGAGCATCTCTCGAATCATTATCATTTAGCAAGTTTCGTAGTTCGTCGGGAATGGAACAGGTGGTTTCAGCCAGTTGTATGCCGTTACCATAATCTTTTTTGATCGTGTTATATGTGCACTGACGAATAGCGAGATCGGAAAAACCACCGGCTGAACCATAATTAAGCAGCAATGCACCATGATTATTCGCCTGTTCCCTCACTTTCAGGATCTTAATATAACTATCATTTCGTCCCTCGATCTTAAGACCGTTCAAATCGAATACGGCCACATCCCCCTGCGGCGGCGGATAATAGGCGATTATCCGGTTGTTGGACACTTCTCGCACCATTCCGCCGAGGGCTCCGTTCACAAAGGTGGATTTCCCAAAACCGATAAAGAATGATTTGTCCGGCCTTATGCAGTGTCCGGCCGTAATGAACAGGAGGTGGTCGTTTTGCGGGTGCCGGGCTGTAAAACCGCCGCAGCTTGCTAGGTCCTCATACATTAAAGAATGAGCGATCCCGATATCGCCGGATGGATCCTCCTGGACCATTTTTACGGCCGTCGGCGCCGGCAGTTCAAGTCTCATGTCGCCCATGTTCAACTGCTCCAGCGCCGGTCCGGCGTAAGCCGTTCCGGAAAATACCGCCAGCGCTATTATTAGCAGACTTTTTTTCATATTTTATTGCTCTCCTTGTTTTATCCCGTAATTCCGGGGACAGTATACGGAATTCATAATTAAGTATACTGTCCCCGGCACTCACCTAATTCATCTCGGCTACTGCCTGCATAGCCTTATTGTGCGCCTTCCGCACATCGTTCTGGTTCATAGTGGGGTTCTCCACCGCGTCCCCGCTAAGCTCCTCGCGAAAGACGGCTTCATATTTATTTTGCTTAGCGTTATTAAGCCCGCATTTTCTTGCGGCCTGAAACGCGATATCACCATTAGCCGACGCCTGGTGTATTATGTTAAAGAAAGTAAAAGATATAGTGCCGGCCTTTACCGCCTTGGCTACCTCGATCTCACCCTGAAGATCTAAGCCGTCATAAGTCATACTGCCATTGTAAAGAGAACGGAACGTCGCTTCGTCCATTTCGCCTGAACAAATGAGCAGCGCAAGCATCCTTGAGTTTCCGTAATCATAGCCCGGAGATTGCCTGAAGCCGCCGGTCACGTCTTCCACGCAGGTGTTCGAAGGTGAGTCCGGGTATATCTGCGAGTTCGCTATCGTTTGAGCTGAAAACACCGGGACCGCCGCACTAATCATAAGTATCGCCGCCGCCACTTTTGATCTGGTATTCATTTTATTTTTCCTCACTCGTTTTTTAATTTTCCGGTCAACCATTTGTCCCGGATGATAAAGTTTACTTCGTCCAGCGATGAATTCCCTGAGGCCGAAGAACCACAGCGGCCCTGTTATTTGACCCAGGAGCGGCGGTTTACCGAAAAAACTTTTGTCTAAACCTATGGTTTAACAGATTATGTTATACTATGAGCATGACCACCAACACCAAAGCATTCGGCGGTATTCTGTCCAATATACGGAAAGAGCGGGGCTTTGCCAGCGCCCATCAATTCTTCAAGAGTGTCGGCGGGAGCAAAAGCCTGGGGCTTTCGTTCATGAGCTATTGGAACGCGGAACATGGCAGGAAATTGCCTAAGAGTTACCACCTCAAAATGATCATGGCCGCACTGGGCATCGAACAACGTTCCCCCAAGGCCCAGGAATTAACCCGGGCCTATTTCAGCGCGCTCTCCGGCTTCGATGAACTGCTCCAGAACCTGTCAGTTCCGGCTTCCACCGGCACAGCTCTCTCCAGCCGCGACCTGGAAGAAACGGCGACCCATAAGGCGATATCGCTGCGCAATGTCAATCTGACGCTGAAGCAATGGAAATTGCGCACCGGGGATATGGTGACGCACATCTGTCAGAACTTCCTGGCCAACACGGCGGGCTGGGTCACGGTCCGGGAATTGTCGGATGCGACCAGGTTTAAACCGGAAGCGGTAAGGAAAGCGCTTAAAGCGCTGGCTTCCGGAGGATTAATTGATTTTTCCAACGACAAAGCGCGCGGCCCGCTGACGGCAAAAATGATCCAGTCGCCGCCCACAACGCCGGCGACGGCGGCGATACAGGCCGCACTGCGCGACAACTGGGATGCTTGGCTGGCTGATTCCAAACGCGTTGTTCTGAAAAGACTGACCTTCCGTATGACGAAGGCCAATTTGGACCTGTACCGCCAGCACCTTGAAAAAGCCGTAAACCTGGTAGCCGCCTATGAAAGCGCCGAGGCGGACAGACAAGACTCGGCCATCTATCTTGTTGATGCCGGCATATTCCAGATCCTTCCCAAAAACTAATTTAGTGGGATTCAGGGGACACAATATCCAATCAATCAAAGAGCAGGTATTGTGCCCCCCGATTTTCCCCCCAAAAAAACCTGCGGCGGACGAGTTATCGTCCGCCGCAGTATATGAATTAGTTCCTCCAGGACTTAATTTCTGGGATCCAGAAGACCATAGCTGGTATACTCTTTTTCGCCATGGTGTGAGATGTATTTCTCGGTGAACTTGACGATCAGCAGCCTGGGCCCGTTGTAATTGACTTCCACCACGGCCAGACCCGCCACGCCCCTGTTATGGGGAGAAACATTCATCCTCAGGGTCTTTAACGCGACATAATCTCCGGGGACATAGTCGGCTTCATAGTAGAACTCGCTATTCAGCTTGACCGATATGCCATATACGGGGGCTTCATCGCCGAAACTCTGCTCTAACACCGACAGGTACGCGTCCGCATGCTTTAGCTCCCCGTCTTTACCCAGGGAGACCAGGTCCGCGTGGCGAACGCCGAACATGTTGCCGCCTCTGTTCAGGCTGCCTACGGTAACGGGTGAGCCCTTCATGAAAAGCGCCTCCCTCTGTGCGTAGTCCTGTTGAAGCGGCGAGGCTTCGGCAAGAACCGTTTCCGCAGGCGAAACCGCGGGAACGCTCACCTTCGCGGCTTCCGGGGCCTGAGCGGCAAGCGCCTTTACGGCGTCTTCAGCGGCATAGGCGCCGCCATTTAAACCTAACACAACTATCATCATCATTACTTTTTTCATTTTTTTATTATTCCCCTTATTTTAGTCTTGTATGCGGTTTATCGTGCGGCTACTAGACCTCATGATATAAGTTTACTCCGTTCGTAGACGGATTTCATGAGGCCAAAGAACCAGAGCGGCCTTGTTATATGACCCAGGAACGGCGGTTTATCAAAAACACCTTTAGTTAAGCCTATGGCTTAACCATAGGTAAGCGGGAAACCTACCCGGCAATAAAATTTATTTGGCGTGACGGGTCCTTCTGCCGGATGTTGAATGGCGGGAAAAAGAAAGCCAGCTCTTGGGCAGTCTGCCCCGCTCCTTTGGCTTCGTGGCAATTACCCTTGGAAAGCTACCGCCAATTGACCATAGTTTATGAGCCAAAAGGGTGGGGCTTGCCTGGCTCGTGTTTTTGAGGTCTTCCCACTTATCTGCCGAAAATGCAAGCTCGAAATGAAACTGGTAGCTGGTCTCCGCTGCGCACGCTGTTGGTAGCGAGAGCGAGGGGAAAAGGCAGCAACCTTTTTACACATCAGTTCCTGCGCTGACAGGTTCTGCACGTTGGTCGGCAGACGCATCATCTTCACGTTGAAGGCCACCTGCTGGCCCTGATAGAACGAGGCCCACTTGTCAGGTTAGTCATCGGCCGGAACGGGTTCTATCAGAACAATACTTCTACTTAATTATGTTAAGAGTGTATATTCTTGAACCCAAGTCAGCAAAACTAGAGTAGCGCTGTTCATACTCATCCGTTCCGGAACTGGCCCTGGTCTGATCCTTTTCCTGGACTTGCGGCTCACCTGAAGCATACTCACATCTTCCGGAACCACACTTGTAAGTGACATCGAATGTGTCATTGATATATGTGAGCGGGTCTGAGGTCTGCGTCGGTCCAAAGGCGATTCCCAACCACTTTTCATCATATACCGATCCTGACAGCGAATCCACCTTTACCACGACGGTATCTAACGCCATATAGCAAGGTGATGCCGTAGCCATAAGGGGGAATGCCACTGAATAACTACCGTTTTCTGACAACGTCCTTGTAATCATAGTTCCCTTTGGGGACGGTGACGGCACGGGATGATCAGAGGTAAACCATGGCATATCTGCAACTCCAAATGGCGTCATAATTTCGATGGTCTTTTTGTATATCTTTATGCATTCTTCCACATCCACACCCTTCGCTTTATACAAGGCGTTTATCTCAACAGGTCTTCCTGCAGACAGCTTTCCCTGTATAACTATCTCTTTTCCAACTGCCGGCCCAAGTTTAACCGCAAGATCCTCACCGGCGAATGCTTCACAAGGCATAAGCGAAACCCCAAGCACCAGAGCAACCACAATTTTGTTTATGTTCATACTATTTTTTACACCTCTCTAAGTTATTTGAGATTCCCGTTAATTTGTTGCGTCTTGGATGCGATTTATCATCCAGCCCAGAACCTCATGATATAAGTTTACTCCGCTTGCAGATGAATTGCCTGAGGCCGAAGAACCAAAGCGGCCCGGTTATTTGACCCAGGAGCGGCGGTTTACCAAAAAAACCTTTGTTTAAACCTATGGTTTAAAAATTATGTTGTACCCAAAAAAAGGCGCCAGCCTGCTTTTTATTTAAAAAAGCCGCCTGGCGCCTTTTACCGAAATTATTTTTCAGCTATTTTTTGATATTCATCCAGATATTCAAGAAAAACGGTATTGATGTTCGCACGCGAGTAACATTTTTTTTCAAACCCCTTTCCGAAAATCAAGAAGTCCCTTCTTCTGCTGCCGTGCCTTTTTAACGCCGGAAAATAGGCGCAGGGAGCGAAACCCGCCTTTAATACGCAATCTATTCCCAAAGCGTCGGCCGCATCGTTTATCACTTCAATATATGCCGCGCCTTTTGACAGTAAAATTCCCGAGATATGCCGGTAAAGGCCGGCGGGATCGACCCGTAAATTCAGGTGCTCGCTGATTATCGCGGCGAATTTTATTTCAGGCATCATTTTTATGAATATTTCTATTTCCTGTCCCGGATCCGTGATCAGGAGATTAGGCTCCTGGAAGGGATAGAAATTCACGGTCCCTAACCCGCGCGTTTTAAGATCATTGAACCTTTTCAGGATAAAATTCTTCGCGTCGATGGTTTCCAGCGCCGGAAGCGGGCAGCGGGAGATCTCTTCGTGAAACTCCGAAGCGGCGGCCGGAAGCTTTTCAAGGGAGCAGGCCCGGGCCGCTATCTCATAAAATGACTGAACGGCGGGATGAATATGGAAATCGGAATACCTGTTTTTTCCTAGCGTATCCCTGAAGAAATACGCGGCCATGCCGTTAAGCTCGGTCGGGTCCGCTCCCGCCGCGTTCGGAAAGATCCCGAGTATCCTGAATCCGATCTCTGTGGTCAGGTTCAATTGTTCCATTGACAAGGTCCGTGTTGTGGCATACAACACATCCAAAGCCGGGAACAACGACTCGATCGCCTTTAAAAGTTCACCCAGGATCCTGCGCCCCCCCGCTTTTCCGCTGCCCGGGGATCTCATATAGAACCTGTTAAGTTTTGCGAGCCCGTGCTCATTATCTACCACGGCGGAAAGCACCGCCACGGTTTTATTGTCGTTTTCAGCCAAAAACCATATGTGGTCGTCGGCCTCCAATTTCAAAGAAAGCAGCCCGCGGTCGAGCATCACGGGGTCTTTCCCCGGGATATCCCGGGGTATTTCCCGATAAAGGTCCATGATCGCGTTCGCGTCACTTGCACCGGCGAAACGGAACCCGGTCATGTCAGGACCTCCATTTCTTTTTTAAGAGGCCCCGCGAGCCGGAACAGGAATAGGGCCAGACAGGCCGCCCCCAAACCCTGGATCAGGCATACCGCGGGCGGGGAAAAGAGATCGGCGAGCAGGCCAAAGAGGAAATATGCGATGGGAAAAGTAAAGCTGATCAGCGCCTGCAAAAGGGCGAAAAATCTCCCCTTCTTCTCCGGCAGCACGGTCTCGTGGAAAAGGGCGATGAACTTCACATTGTTTACGCCCAGCGCGAAACAGCCGATAAAAAGCATAAGCATGTAAAAATACCGGTTAATGACCAACCCGGGCATAAAGAAACACGCCCCGAGAGTGAAGATGCAAAGCGCGCCCATCTTTACCGGCCCTTTTGACGAGTTTATCCATTTGGATGAAAGCGTGCCGGAAAGCAAGCCCATCCATAAACTAGCTTCCAGCAGGCCCAGGGTGTTGGCGCCGGCGAATAGAGTGTTCTTTGTATAAAGCGGCAGCACTACCAGGGTCGGGGTGACAAAAAAATTGATCAAACCGAAAGAAACGAGTATCTTTCGCAACACCGGTTTGTCGTCCAGGACTCTCCAGCCGGATCTCCCCGCGGCCACAGCTCCGGTAATCTGCGGCTCTGAAGTTTTTTCTTTCAGCTCCCGGAGGATGAGGCTGATAAACCCGGCAGAGACAAGATAGCAGACGGAGTTTAACAGCGCCAGACCCGGAAAGCCCAGGAAGCCTATCAGTACTGCGCCCAGAACCGCCCCGCCGAAATTTGAAAGGGACTGCGTGGAAGCCTGGAAGGTTATCGCCGACTCAAGGTCCTCTTTTGCCACTATCTCAGGCAGCATTTTGTTGAGGGTCGGATCTATAAAGGCCTGTATGAGGGCTACAAAAAAGCCGGCGACATAAACCATGTACAGGCGAAGGAAAGAACCGAACAGGGCGGCCGCCACAATCCCGATCGTCAAAAAAGCGGCGAGGTAGCATTTTATCAGGACCTTCCTGCTGTCCGCTCTGTCGATCAGCCTGCCGATGCGTTTCACAAAAAGTATGGAGGGCAGGGCGCCGGTTACCAGGAACAACCCCACTTCCCGGCCTCCGCCGCCGGCCGAGGAAAGTATCCACCACATGAGAGCGATCTGATACATCCTGGTCCCCGCCTGGCTCAACACCTGGCCGGTCCAGACAAGGAAAAGGTTCCTGTTCCTGAATAAGAGCGGAGTTTTATCTTTCATCTATCAGACTCTTTAATTTCCCGGTCCTTTCATTGCGCGGCAACAAACCCGGTTTGAACAGTTCTATCTCCAGTTTGTAAAGCGCGCCGGTTTTCAGGCGCTCACCGAGTTTCTCGGTTTTTTCAAGGAGCAGCGTCCTTATTTTTTCTCTGAAGTCTTCGGTTTGAAGGCCGGATTCCACGCGGAGAACTAGATAGTCGCCTTTTTCACAGGTTCGGGCGGCGATCTGGAGCTCGGTTACTGGAAGGCCGCTTAAAAGGCCGCGGATATCGCCGTATTTAAAATTCATGGCCCCTACGCACACGATGTCGTCGGTTCTTCCAAGGTGTTCCAGCGTGCGGATGGTCCTTCCGCAGCCGCACAGGCCAGGAACTATCCGCCCTTTGTCCCCCAGTTCATAGCGGATGAGAGGAAAGGCATATTTCAAAAGGCTCGTTATGATCAGTTTTCCCTGGACGCCGTCTTCCACCCTTTTCCCGTTTTCATCCACCACCTCAATAAAATTGAAGTCATCTATAACATGATGCAGGGCGCCCGACTGCGCGGCGCATTGAAAAGCGATCTGCCCGCCGTCATTGGCGCCTATGACAGAGGAGATCCTTTTTACCCCGAGCGTTGATTTGAGCCAATTATGATCGGCCGAGCTCAAAGTCTGTCCGGCATAAATTATCTTTTCCAGAGTAAAACACGGCTCCAGTTCTTTTATTTTCCTCAGCGCCGGCGTAAACAGGGAAGGGACCCCCTGGAGCGCGTTGATATTGAACTTACGCCAGACCTCCAAAAAGACTTCCGGATCAAGGCTTCCGGCGAAAGCGAAAGAGGTAACGCCCGCCCTTACATTGATATGATCAAATGAAACGAAGCTCCCGTAAAGGTCGCCGGCCAGCAGACAGTTCGCCAGCCTGTCGCCTTTTTTTATTCCGACCGACCGGAAAAGCCTTCCGGCATTGTTTATCATCTCTTCCCAGTCGTGGCCGTCATAAATGGAGAACTTCGGCTTTCCCGTTGAGCCGCCGCTTCTTGAGACGTATCCGCCGTACCAGGGGCCCGTTGAAAGGCCGTTGCCCGCCGGCGGGAGGTTCGAGTCCATCTCCTGCCGGGTGAGAACGGGTATTTTTTCAAGGTCTTCCGTGGAATCTATTTTCAGGCCTGAAAGTCTTTTTGAGTAAAATTCCGATCTTCCTGCCTTTGCGATCAGCCTTCTCAGCCGTTCATTGATGAGTTCGGCGCGCGCGTGGACGGGCATAAGGTCCACGGGGTCGAATTCCTCCGGGGCTCCGCCCGCCATAGCCTGCGAGACCCTTGTCATGATAAGGTTCAGATACTGGGGCAGATCATAGCCGGCGTCGTGCGGGTCCTCTATTTCACCGCCGGCCATTTTACCTATCTCCACTATCCGGAGCGCGCCGGCGGCCGAGAGCTTTTCCGATACTTCATATTGTTCGTCCGGGGAGATCGCGACACCGACCGTCTGAATATACCCTCTTAATTGTTCAAGGCGGGGGAGGAGCGCTTCAAAATTTTCATACGGGACCACCCGTATGGTCCGGTGCAGGGGAGAAGGCTCTATGCTCATGTCGTTATCAAGGATCACGGTGAATTTAAGCCCTGAAGAGGATCCCTTCAGACAAAAACTGCCGGGGTCACGGGCCTCGGCTATTTCGAAGATGGTCCGGAGCTTTCTTATCTCGCAGGCGCGCTGGAGGTCGATCGCGCCCGATGGGAGCATTTTTTCGATTTTTCCCAGTGAGTTCGCGAGCGCCTCCGCCAGTCGTTTCGCGTTCTGGGCGCTTTCGACAAAACACATCTGCGGCGCGGTACAGGCATTCTGGTCCCAGATGGAGATCTCATCGGCGAGTTTTTTCGCGATCTCCGCCATGGAACAAGCCGCGGCGCCGCCCGCCGTAATTACCGCGAGGCTCAGTTTAGGCCCGAAAACGATAAGGCGGGTCCTGGCGGGAAGATCGTTCCTGTAGCCTTTCACGGCCTCTTCCCCCCCCCATACGACAATGCCGTCTACGCGTTTTTTAAATTCCCCCATCACATCCTTTTGGCTGGAAGAATAATCAACGACCGCGATGGATCCCGATATAACGCCGTCCTCGTCACATCCGATCAGCGACTCGATCAATTTCGGGAGGAAGATCTTTTCGGCGGAGGACATTTTTATAATATTGATATTCCCCGTTATAAGCCCCTCCACCAGGGAAGATACCGCTCCTAAAAACACATTACCCGCGAGCACATGAAGAACTATGCCGATAGGCCGCCATTGCAGGGAAGTACGGGTCGAGTGGTCGTATCTCGACGCGTAAGAACGGGAAATGCCCCGCAGCTCATGGTCGAGTTTTCTCTGCAATAGATCGGGATCAAAGACCACCTCAAGATAATTAAGGGCCAGAGCGATCATTTCCGTTGAAAATCCAGTGGCGGCGGGCAAGGCCTCAAGCATTTCAAGCCTTGGCTTGTAATCAGGATCGCGCCACTTTTCCTTAAGCCTGCCGAGCAGCGCCAGAACCTTGTCCGGAGGATAGTTCAAAACTTCATGGCGCAGTTCTTCCGCTTTGTCGCAGATCCGGCCGGCCTCCTGCGCCGTCAACGGCGTATCGCTGTTTTTCCATTCGCCAAAAATATATTGTCTGAACTCAGCCATTTTAATTACCTCGCTTTACGATCTCACCCGCATGGATCGCGCAGCCTTTGTGCTTTTGAAGCCCTCCACGGCCGACAAGAGTGAAGGTGGGGGTGTTGTTCCCGCAAAGGCAGCTTTCAGGGTCCAGGAAGCCGAGGTCCGTGGAAAGAAGGGCAAGATTCGGCATCATTGCGTTGAACGGGGTGACAAGTTCAAGCAGGCCCGTATGCCCCGGCGGCAGCACCTTCATGGTTTCCGGATCCCTCGTGATCACACGGTTATATACCGGCACATGGAATTTATGTTTTTTGCATTCAAGGTAGGGGGCGCTGTGCTCCGCCATCCCGAAACCATCCCTGATGTTTTCATCCGGAATACCAAGAGCGTCGGTGACCATGCTCCTGAAATATTCCTTTGAAACTTTTTTATCTTCGGCCGCCTTCCAGCCGCCGCCGGTCAGAAGATAACTGTCTTTGGGCAGTTTTACGCGGCCGGTTTTCCCAATTTCCTCTATAAAATCGAACATAAAACTCGGAATGCCGCTCAGCCTCACGGGAGCGCCTTCTTTTATATATTCCTTTATCTTTTCCTTCAGCAGTTCTTTGCGGAATTCCCATTCCCCCTTTGCGTCCAGCTTGATCGCGTAAAAAGTATCCTTTGGAGGAGCAAACCTTTGCTGATTCTTTACCGTAAAGGCTATCCCCAGGTCCTTCGCGTCACCGGGGTCATAGACGAACATAAGATAATTGGCGGGGATTTTGGAAACAAGCCCTTCCTGTACCCAGAGCGTTTCAAGCATGGCCTGAACCCGGTCAAGGCTTTCTTTGTCGAACCATACCCGGGTTTTCTGCCCCTTTGTGCCGGAGGAAGTCAGCTTGAGCGCTGCGGCCTCTTCCGGCATCGACAAAAGAAGATGGTATTTCATCGCGGAAACCCCGACCACCGGAATTCTTTCTATGTCTTCTTCGGTCCGGATGGTTTCCGGATCGAATCCGTATTTCCGGTAGATTTGCCCCATTTCCCGGCATTTTGAAGAGTGAAAAACGGCCATCTCACGGCAGGCGCCTATGAACGATTCCCTCTTTTCAGGGGTTGAACAAAGAGGGTCCTTTACCCTGCAGATCCTTTCCGCGGCTTCGAATTGTTTCATATCAGGCAGTTCCTTTCGTAATCCGCTTTGATTATTTCAAGCAGTTTTTTGGCATTTTCGTTATAAAGTTTTATCTGTCCGAAAGCGACCTTCGCCGGAGCTATCGCCTGAAAACGGAAGGCAAGCTCCCGCGAATTCTTATACGGCACAAAACCCGAAACGAAAAATCCGTTCCTTGAAAAAAGTTCACACAGACGACCAAGGCCCTGTTCATTCAAAGGCACGTCAACGGAGGCGTACATATAACCGTCCTTAAGCCGCTTCGCGAAGTCCGCCGCAACGGCCTTCGCGGCCTCTTCCCCCGGTTTTAAAAGGTCGTAAGACACGGACTTCTGCGCGCCTTTTAATTCCAGCTTGAATTCCCCTCCTTCGGGAAGCTGCTGAAAGCGCGATTCGGGTATCCATTCCATGTTCAAAGGCTCAAGCAGGAAGCTGAGCATCTCGCCGAGTTTTTGCGGAAGCGTGACTTTTTTGCCGAAAGGATGTTTTACTCCGGGTATTACGGAATACAGGATAGAATATCTGTCCATCTCGTCGGGGTCGGTTCCTATCCCCAGCGTGGAAAGTTTAGCCTGTGCTTCACTTGACTGGCAGCCTATATAGATCGCGAGGTCGCAAGCTTTATATTTGGAGAGCAGCCTCTGGCTGTAATCATGATTGGTGACGAAATCAAAGAACAGATATTGATAGTTCTTCTTTTTCGCCTCTTCCAGCACTTTTTCGACTATTTTCCCGAACACGCCCCTTGAGTTGACGGCCGGATCGACCAGGCCAAGGCAGGGTTCAAGGACCAACGGCGTTTCGTTCCACCTCAAAAGGGAAAGATTGCCGATAAGGCCTTTGCCCGGCAATGAGGCGACTATTGAATAAAGTCTGCCCGCCAGGAGCATTTCCCTGACTTTTTCGGGATAATAGACGAACTCGTTTATATACCTGTAGCCGTAGATATTGTAAAACAGCTGGCTCAGTTCCGCCGCTTCTTCAAGTTCTATGGGCCTGATAGTTATTTCAGCTTCAGTCCCGGTTTCAAGGGTGTTTGCGTCAGCCGCCCGTGTTTCAGGGTTTAAATGGTTTTCCTGAAGTTCGCGGTCCGTCTTTATTTCCAGCGTTAATTGCTGGCCTTTCCGGCCCAGGTTTTCAAGCGTGATGTTCTTAACAAGGTCGAATTGAGGATCATAACGCAGCCCCTTGTTCTCATGTTCTTTGAGGATCAGCGGAATGCCATGATTAACAAGTTTAACCCGGATCCCGCCTTCCGGTCCGCAAAGCTCAAGCTTAACCTCCAGGCGCTCTTCTGTTTTGCTCCTGTCGCAGCATTTGAACAGGAGCAAGAGCGCGTTCGTAAGGGTTTTCCTGAGCTGTTCAATTTTTTCGCCGGGGATCGGCTCCTTCAAAAAAGAAAGCATCAGATTCAGGACAGGCCTGATAAAAACGATATCGGGAGCCAATTCAAGACGAAGCCCGCTGTTACGGGAAGCGCGGTTAAAATCTTTTTTCCCGCCGGAGGCGGAACCGCCTGGTTTTATTGGAGAGCATTCGATAATATTCATAAAAAATGTCCGGGCCGGTCAGATAACATCCTTAACCCTTACCAGTTTGCCTGTTTTTGGATTTCTTTCTATGCTCCCCGGTTTGAGAAGTGTTATTTCCAAAGGCAGGACGGCCCCCTTTTTCACGAATTCCCTCAGGGACGGCCGTTTTTCAAGAATAGCCTGTGAAAGCTTATGTGCCAGGCCGCCGTATTCGGACGGCGGAACTTCCGTTTCAACCAGCACGACCAGCTGATCCCGGCCCCGGACCCTGTTTTTTCTCATTTGTACGGTGCCGAGAAGTTTGCCGGTCGCCGCCACGATTTCCTGTATAAAGTTGTAATCGATGGAATCATAGCCGATCCTGAGCACATCGTCCCCGCGGCCCAGCAATTTGAAGACCGGCGTCGTCCTTCCGCATTTACAGCCGGTCCCCGTCCAAAAAGCGAGGTCGCCGACCTCATATTTTATTATGGGCGTAAGACGCCTCGTATAAGGGGTCGCGTACAGCATACCGGTCTCGCCGGCGGCGCAATACTTTCCCGTTTCCTTGTCTATGATCTCAAGGTATACCTGGTCGTCATGCGCGTGAAAATATCCCGTGGGACAATCCAGGCATTGATAGCCGAGATACCAGGAATCCACCGTGCCGTAGCCCGGAGCCGCGATAAGTTTCACGCCGAACTTCTCCCTGAGCTCCTTTTTATCGGTTTCATATAAATGCTCGCCGCCGTAAAAGATCTTGTCGATCCCGATATCGTCGCACCCGGCGGCGGACATCTCCCTTAAGCAATTCATGATGACGCTCGCTATGCCGGTGAAACAGTTTATTCTGAATTGCTTTGCAACCGTGTGCACGAAATCGGAGGGGGTCTGGTTCGAAAACGGGAAGTTCATGCATCCGAACTGCTGCAGCATCCTGTTCGTGTGCACGAACGTCATATACAGCCCGCCGACGGCGAATAAATTCGCCACCCGGTCATCGGCGTTGAGGCCAAGGGCATAAAACCCTCTCGCGTTCGGAAGATCGAGCATGTCCAGTTCTTTATGGGTGAAAAGAGTGGTCTTAGGAAGGCCCGTGGTCCCGCCGCTCTGAAAAACCGTGAAATCATTGCCGCTGACGGTCAACAGTTCCAGGCTTTTCGGCGGCAGGAGCTCCCTGAGCTGGGCGGAGGTAAGCACCGGGATATCTGAAAGCGGATGTTCAGCCCCCCTCTTGTAAGAAGCAAGCCTCTCCCTGTAGTAGGGAAGACTCCTCTTTGAAAATGAAATATGATCATCAAGAAGCCCGGAGATACGCGCGGCCCTCTCTTCAACGCCGCGGCTCTCCCATTCATCATAGAACCCGACCCGTTCTTTTTGTTTAAGAAGGTTCATAGGCTATCTGCCTTTCCCTAAAAGGGTTTCTAATTTCATGCTGTAAAGATTTTCCTTATCGCCCGGCGTATCCGGGGCCGATAAAGCTTCTAGGGCAAGGCTTTCAGTTCCGGCTAATTTCACGCCCGGCGCCGACAGATCGGCCAATAGGTCCACAAAATAGTTATTGTAAGGAATAGTCTTTCCGTTGATCGTGATGCCCAGAAAATCGAATACTGTGGGCGTATCCCTTAAAACCTGCGCAAAATAAGCGACTTCGGCATCCTCTGAAAGCGACCAGGCCAGCGGGCCAAGTTCCGGTTTCGCCACAAACCCCGCCTTGCCCGCCGGGTCGAACGAAACCTCTATGAGGTGTTCCTGTTTTTCTTCGCCGGGCGAAGGGACTATTCTCAAGTCAGACAGTATGGCCGAAGGATCGGCGAAGTAAAGTTTCGCTTTTCCGTTCTTGTCCCAGGTGCCCCTGACCCTTTTGATCCAATCAAGCATGGGAAGCGGTTTCTCGAATATGGGATCGACCGCGACCCAGCCGTTCCGGGGGCCTTTCACAAGGGTAGTAACATGGAACCGCCACTCGGGCTCGGCGCCCGAGCGCATATCCCCGACCAGGAAAAGTTTTTTTATGGAATCGTTCGGCACTCCCATTTTCCTGGCAAGAAGATGCACCGTCATCGCACGCCCGAAGCAAAAACCTATTACGCCTGAAGGGTCATATTTTCCCAGCGCGGAAAGGCGCGCGACCTTATTGGTCACGGCGGCCCTGAAAAGCGACAAAAGCTCATTTTCTTCAAGGCGCGGCTTTGTTCCGGGGGAAGCATCAGCGATCTGTTCGTACTTTTTTAACACTTCCGCGCTTGCCGTGTTTTTAGAAGGCGGCGGAATTGCCTTAAATGGAACGATGGATACAGCGCCGTTATCCGAGCCCTGCAAGTCTGAAAGGGAAACCGAATCGAGATCAAAGCCGCCGGCGGATCCGCCGGAAACCATATACAGGAACATTGCCGACGCCAGAAAGGTCTTTTTCATATATTTTGTCCCCCGGTATTATCCATATCGTAACAATTGCGCTTCAGAGCGGCCTAGAGGCTAAAGGCCCAAAATCCTCTGGGCCGATAGGGAAGCCCCAAAGGGGTTCCGGAGGCGCAATACCGAATTTAATTTAAAAACAGATATTACGACCCCCTGTTTTAAATTTCCCGCGAAGGACCTTCTATTGAAGCCGGAGGCGGATAATAAACGGCGGGGACCGCCATACCTCCGGTCCCGGGTCGCGGCGTATAATAAGTTCCGTTAAGCTTAGCGTCTATCGCTTTTTCCATTTCAGTGACGGGGATCAATTTCTGGAATTCCGGGGTAAGCGTCTCCTGGCTCCATGCCGCCGCCTGGCTGTCTCTCACGAAATGGCCGTCTTTATAGTCCGGGTTGCCCCTGACATGCACCCCGGCGATTTTCAAGGTTGCCGTATCAAATACCGGGGAGCCCGATGAGCCGGAAAAACTGTCCAGATCGCTGGTCATAAAACCGAGGGTGGAAATACTTACCACCGAGCCGTTGCCTATCACTTTGACGGGCAGGCAGCTCGGGTAGCCGATCATAAACACCCTATCCCCCGTCTTTGCCGGAGTCCGGCTTATTGCCAGCGGTACGCGGCCTTTAACTTTTCTGGTCAGCCGGATAAGGGCATAATCCGGTCCGTCCACAAGGCCTTCGTCGTTAAAAACGAGATCGTATTCTGTGACATGTTCGTAAAAACGGAAAAAATTAGCTCTGCCGTATTGCAGTCTTTGCGCGATCACTTCCGCGCATCTGTAAACGTTATCCGCGGGAAAATCCGTAACGACTTTTCCATCGCCTTTCAGCGCGTAACCAAAAACATACATCCAGCTCTCACAGGATGTTCCGGTAACCGGGGGGAACATATGTCCGGCGGTCAGAATAAGATCGTCCCCCACCAGCGCGCCTGAGCCCGCGGCGTTCGCCACTTGATCCGAAAAGCGTTCCGGGCGGTCGGAGTACAGGAACATCCTGTTTTTAAGCATGGTCGGGCGCGTTATGTAAGCGCTGCCGTCATCCCGTATTGTCAACTCACCCGGCTTGAACATCGCCACAGTGGACTCGGCTAATTTCCTTTGTACCGCGGTAGCATCGCCGGGTTCCAGGCGATCGTCCGCGCCGGCCATGGCGACGCGGAGTAAATTGGCGTCCCCCGATACTTTCACATCCCGGGCGGTCACGGTTTGCAGGTCGAAGTCTCCCGCAAACCCAGTACCCGACGCCAGCATTATCGCCATAGTCATAAGAATGTTCTTCATATAGTTCCCTCCACATGGTCCGAATCTTCTGTGCTTGCGGCATACAACTTCGCGCCAACCCGAATATTTTCTCCGCACAACGACTTCGGAAGAGCTCTATTAGCCTAAAAGTTTCAACTGAACTATTTTTCCGTACGCCCGCGCCGGGCCATAGCAGGGCTGAGAATTACCATATCTGAAAAAACTGCCGCAAAAAATGATTTCTTTCGCGTAACACTAAACCGTATCCGGTACCGTCCGGCATGCCTGTGACTTTAAGTATTTTATATTTCCCGTTTTGCTTGATTTCAATGGTCACATTTGCAGTAGGGCGGCTGAGTGTCAACAACGCTGTGGGACCCGTGCTGTCTTTATAATAGATCCGAAACATCCACCTGCATGACACATTGTATACGGGCGCAGCCTGCACGAGGCCGTGGTAGCCAAGCTCCACTTTCTCAACCTGGATGTTCCCTGAATCGTCTCGTTTCACCTCGCCTGTTTTCGAGACCGTTATCAGGTCCACCGGATAATAGTGGCTATCAGCCAAACTGTCCAGCGAAATATCATGCCCGCTCGCAAAAAGCCCGGCCATTGTGTCATAGGCCTGCTTGTTCACTTCCCCTTCGGTAAGAGCCGCTTTTGCCGGCGCGGAAACGCTGGCGCTCGCGGTTTCCGCCGTGGCCTGCGCGGCAAGCGTTTTAAGGGCATCTTCGGCCGACGCGCCGCCTGTCAAACCTAACATAACCGCCGCCATCATTAATTTCTTCATTATTGTTCCCTCCTAACTTAAAGCCTCATGATATAAGTTTACTCCGTTCTCCGATTAATTACTTGAGGCCGAAGAACCAGAGCGGCCCTGTTATTTGACCCAGGAGCGGCGGCTTATCACAAACGCCTTTAGTTAAGCCGGTGATTGAACCGTTATGGAAGCTGTTGTCCGCTTAAAACCGCACCACATTTAACTTCAGACGGAATGTTTTGACCGGGATTATATTGCTCCCGTTTTCCCAGGGGCGGACATAGTTGAATTTCAAGTCTCCGGTTTTCATCTTTAAACATCTCACTTTAATGATCCTGACCCCTTTCTCCAGGTCGTAATCTTCGGAAACGAGCTGGAAAGACCGGGTATCTAACCTATCCGCGACCCACATGTATCCGGTGCTGGCATTTTCAGACAGGCGTATCTCAACAATGCTGTCAACCGCCACATCAACGACCTGGCCGTTGAATGACTCGTCAAAGTATGCCGGGAGATTCGGGGCCATTATTTTCATATTGCCCGCAGGCTCCTGCGCCATCACTGCCATTCCCGCGGACACGACCAGAAGCGCCGCAGCTAATATCTTTTTCATGTAGTATTCCTCCTGTCAATTTATCAACATAATTTGTTTTTACTAATACCTAAAAGTACCGATTTTTTCATGTTTTATTACTTTCCTCCTTTCTTTTGTCCCGGATGCGGCTTATCGTGCGGCTCCAAAACCTCCCGACATAAGTTTGCTTCGCTTGCCGATTAATCCGATGAGGCCGAAGAATTTTTCTAATCCGCACTTGTCGGCATTGTCTGCTCTATCCATTGCAGCCTGTACATAGTGTTCACGCCGTCCAAAGAGTTGTAGAGGTCGATGTTGTACGGAAACTCAATATTGTATGTGTCCTCCACCAATTGAGTAAGAACACTGATGCCTTCCCCCTGGTTTCCGGACGCGAAAAGATTGCCATTAGGATAATACCAGGTCCCGCTGTCCCCGGAGCCCTGGATAGCGAACGCGTATCTTCCGGTAGGATACTTCCACGAGCCCTTGTCGCTGTACCCTTCTCCAACGAACGCGTATTTTCCGCTAGGGTATTTCCAGGAATCTTTATCGCTCCAGCCCTCTCCCACAAGCGCGTAGCTACCGTTCGGATACTTCCACGAGCCCTTGTCGCTGTACCCTTCTCCGACGAATGCGTATTTCCCGCTTGGATATTTCCATGAGCCTTTGTCGCTCCAGCCATCTCCCACGAGCGCGTAGCTCCCGCTTGGATATTTCCATGAGCCTTTGTCGCTCCAGCTCTCTCCCACGAACGCGTAGGTTCCGTTCGGATACTTCCATGAACCCTTATCGCTGTATTCCGGCCCCACATACGCTATCGCCCCGTCAGGATATTTGACCGTCTGCGTTGGGTCATTTGAGAAACGGCAGACCACTCGCGCCAGCGTTGCCGGTTCATTTCCCGAGCCGGGGTTTTCGAGCCGCGATAAAAAATCCATTGTGCGGGCCTGCGCGCAGCGAATATTAGCGCCCTGGGTATACGGTTTTTGACCGTGTCCATTAAAACCGGGGTTGCCTTTTATTGGCCCGCTTAAAGCGCCGGAAACATCCGGCAAAACCATTCCGCCTAAAACTGAAGGCGAAACGGAGGCTCTTAATGAATCCAGAGCGCTTTCTCCGGCGTAAGAAATCGTAACGCCGAATAACGCCGCTGCCGCCGCGTATATTAATCTTTTCATGTTTTATTACTCTCCTTTTCTTTTACTGCTGCTGCGGGACGGTGTATATCTGGGGGGCGACTACGGGAGCGTACACCGTAACCTTCAATTTCGTGCCGATCGATTTCAGATCGGCTTTGAAGCCGAAAAGGTAGGACATGTGCCACTTACGGACGCTCTCAAGGACTACAAAGTCACGCTTGAGCTGAAGAATATTGGCCGTAAACAGGGATGTTTTCAGTTCGTACGCCGCATCCTCCACGCCCGCGCCGTTGTCTACCTGAACGTTATTGTCGGCTGCCGCGATTATATTGGAAAACAGATCCCTTGAGGCCCAGACATTATGCCAATAGCGCACATTGCCCGGTTTTGAAACCGCGGCGGTGAGGTCCTCTTTGCTTATTTCCAGTTTATTGAATAAATTCACGATCGCGTTACCCGGCATAAGCGGGGAACCGATAGTGATGAATTTATCTATCTTCACATCGGGCCTTATGGCTTCCAGTTTATGCAGCACATCGTGCATAATAACAGTGCCCCAGCTGTGCGCCAGGATGTATATCGGGCGGCCGGGATTGTCGTCATAAACCTTGGCCAGCTGCGGAATAAACTTGGCGACAACGGTCTCGGTGTCTTCCGGATCCCGGCTCCAGTTGAAGCGGACAATCGTGGCGTTCGAGCCCGCGGGGAGCGCCCTTTTTACTTTGTCCGCCACATAGTTGGTGACGGAAACTTTTGTGATCAGGGGCTCTTCTAACCCGGCGGCCTCTTCCTGCTGCACTTCCGGGCTTGCGGCGACGGTTTTCAGGTTGTCAAACTGGGAGTTATATTTATCAAAAGACGCATTGAACGCCTTTGGATCGTGTTGTTTCTTGGGGAAAAGAACATCCGCCAGTTTGATAAAATGCTTCACCTCAAGCGGCCCCCAGCCTATTTCCCCGAAGTTCAAGCCGGATATGGCGACTATTACAGGGCCCTGCCCGGTATTTCCCGCGGAGGAAACAGGAACGGCGGGTTCGATAAGTTTCGTTATGATCGACAGGCCTGACGCGCCGGGGAGCCCGTAAGTCTTCGCGTTTTCGGCGGTATCTGTCGGATCCTGAACCGCGGTTTCAACAGCCGCGGCTATCGGCGCCGGAGCGCTCATATTAACGAAATCGCTCCCGGACAGCTGCTCCAACGCGGAATTGGCTGATGTATAGCCTGTCGCCATCAATAGCGCCGCGCACATTACAAAACCAGCCGATATTCTCTTCATAAGTATCCCCTTCTTTATTATTGTGTGTTTTCCGCGCTTCCGGGCGGTTCATCAATGATCTTGTGCTCTGCCGTCACCGCCGTTGTAGGCATTTCAAAGGTTTTGACGGGAACCCCGCGCGCCTCATCCCGGGTTTTCAGGTCGGAGGCGTGCACCGCCAGATCGGAGAACTGATCAGTGCCTTGTGTCGCTTCGCTCCACCCGGGGGAATCGCCGCCGGTTATCCTGCCCGCCGGTCCGCCCGGATACACTTCCAGAGCGCCGGGGCCCGACTCAGCGGCATACGCGCCGGCGGCCATTCCCATGACGAGCACTGATATAAAAAGTTTTTCCATGTATTTTCTCCGCCACAGTAACTTATAGAGAGCTTTATTCGGCCAACACTAGACCGTACCCGGTACCCTCCGGCAAGTTGGCGGCTTTAAGTATCATCTGCTTCCCGTTTCTTTTTATCTCAACATTTACAGTGTTGCCGGAATAAACAGGTCTGAGCTTCATAACTGCTATGGAGTCGTTGTAGTCGGAGCCCTTGTAGCTGAGCCCCATCAGCATGCAGCTTGCGGCGAATTTTGTCGCGGGCCGCGCGAGATTGTAGTAGCCGGTTATTTTGATGAGTCCGCCGACGCGTTTCAACTCTCCATGTTCATCGGAGGTTATCAGATCCACCGCGTAACCGTTCGGATAGTCCTGCCGCACCAACTCATACAGCTGGACATATTCACCGCTTTCAAAAAGCCGGGACAGGGTATCATAGGCCTGTTTGTCCGCTTCCCTGGCGGTAAGAGCCGCGCGCAACGGAGCTGGGATGCTAAGGGGCGCGGTTGCCGCCGAAGCCTGCACCGCAAGAGTCTTGAACGCATCATTGGCGGACGCGCCTCCGGCCAAACCCGACACAAAAACTATCATTATCAATCTTTTCATTAGTGTTTCCTCCAGACTTAAAACCTCATGATATAGTTTACCCCGCCTGCCGATTAATTCCATGAGGCCGAAGAACCAGCGCGGCCTTGTTATTTGACCCAGGAGCGGCGGCTTATCAAAAATATCTTTAGTTAAGCCCATGGTTTAACCATTATGCCGCCGTATTGCTCAAAAATCCGGTTTTAGCCGTCTAATGAGCATAGCTTCCGCCCCTGGTTCTTTGGTCCCTTGACACCCGGAATAGTTCTGCTAGACTATTTGAGCGGATGAACTTTATTTTCCGGTCCCTTAAATGGGGGAGCGGGGGATAAGGGGAGCGGGGTTTATGAGAAGTAAAATCGCGGTATTGTTGACGGCAATTCTGGCGACGGCTGTTTATTTTATCGCCGGCCAAGGCAATAATAAAAACAGGCCCGATGATCTCAGGGACGCGGTGTCCTCGGATTTCAACACCGCCATTCCAGTTCTTTCCAAAGGCGACGCTCAGATACCCGCCCCGGCGGCGCCGCAAAGGCTGGAAAAGTCCAAAACCGAAAGCGGCCAGGAAGGGCAAAGCAAGCCTTTTATCATGGCGGAACTGATAAGCGCCAGATTGGCGGGCGGGACGCCGCAGGAAACCAGGGACAATGTGGAGGCTTTTTTAGGAAAACTCGGACTGAAAATAATATTTTACCAGGACAATGACGCCTATAACTCAGCACAGCTGAATTTCAGACAATCCGAGGGAACGATAGACGCCGTAAAGCTTGCATATGCCAAGAGTCAAGACCTGCGAACTATAAAACAGCTGGCGGAAGTTAAGGAAATATACCCGGTCACTTCTTATTACAGGGTGATCTTTTCCAGGGACTTATATTCGCCGCGCATACGGGCGATATTCTCGGAGTTCCCCGATCTGACCGTTACCCTGCCCCCAAAAAACCGGGCGATGGCCGGCAGCGTCTGGACACATCTGGCCACCGACGGTATGGACAACCCCAAAGCCGTGGCGGCAAGACTGAAAAAGCAATTTCCCGACACGATATCTTCGGCCCAGGTAATGGTCTCGGTCGAGGTCGCGAGGTTCTCCGGCAACTAAAAGGCCTTCCGTTGGGATACAAAGGACCAGCAACGACCAATACCCCCCCATAAAGCGCCTGGGGGGCGGCCGGCCATTATTTCAACTGGTAAAACTTCAAGTCAAAATGCCGGGTCATCAAAGTCACATCATCCTCCCAGGCGGAACCGGAAATAACCTGTAGGAGGCGGGCCAAAGCGTCCGTCTTCTGAAGCGAGCGGGCGTGAATTCTGCCCAGAACATAAGCCTCGTAACGGATGATATCCTTATTGTCCTGCTCGGTCTGTTTGTCAAGACTCATTGCGACATTACCATCAAAACGGGGGCGTATAAGCATAGCCTTTCCGGACACTGCCGCGACGCTATATAAAGAGGAAGCTCCGGAGCCCTGTTCCATTAAAATAGTCGTTGGGATTCTCTGTGTGGTTTCGGGGATCTGCGCCGCGGCGACCGGATAGATCGACGGCGTTGGTTCCTCTTTGAACTCCAGCTGCAGAAGCGCGCCGCCATTGTCCAAAAGGACTTCGTATCGAAGAAGCCCGCCGGAGCCTCCGCCTATCTTGCTTGTTGCGACCGCGTCGAGCAGTTTCGCCACCGGCGACAGGCCCCCGCCCAGAGAGGCTAAGGCGGCCTTGATCTGCGCGAGCTCCCCGGCATCGACATCACGCATGTTGCTATCGCGGAGTATCTTGCCGCCGTCGATCTTTTTGGGGTCGGGAGTTATCCCCTTTTTTTGGCTTTTATTTATCATATCCGTAACGGGGGCGGGAACGGTATAGGTTTGTCCCCGTAAACCAGCCGCATAAGCCTGAAGCAATTTGTCCAGTTTGGTCTTTCCGCTGTAGAGCCGCGAACTCACCATAAGCCGATAAAGATCCAGGACTACGGGGCAGGGGCCGGAATCATCCATGTCGTTCATCGTAAAAACAGAGCTTCCGTCGTTTTGTATCAAAACGCCGAAGTTTTCCGGATGAGCGTCGCCCACGCACCAGCCGGGCACATTATCAACCGCGCTTACCGCCCGCAAAGAACCGCGGTTGGCTTTTATCAGTAGATAGAAATAATCCACATAGGACCGCAGAAAGTGAAAAGAGTCGTTTGCCGCATCAAGCTTGGCCTGATCAAAACTATAGGGAACATCCGTCAAGTTTTGCGCCTCAGCATGCTTTGCATAGCTCCGTTCAAGGCCCGCCATAGGAACAGCCTGCGCGGAAGAAAGTTCCGGCAACGGCTCCGCTCCCGCCTCGTCCATAAACCACTGTGTTCGCTGAAGGCCGCGAATGTGCCGGTCAAGATCAGCGGGCGGCGCGCCCAGCGCGATCCCGCTGAGGCTTACGCATGCCAATGTTGTCGCCGCGAATATCGGTGATAATCTTTTCATTTTTCCTCCCAAATGATCAAAAGCGCTTTCTCCGGTATCAGGGGACGCTGTTTACTATATTTCCAACTTGCAGATATTACCTTTAAGAGTGATACTTAGGAAGTACGGAAGCAGCGTCACAGATATTTACTCCTCCATTCGAATTGAAACGAACAGCCATCTATATCCAAGTTTACCTAGTTTGCCGGTGAACTGCCTGAGGCCGAAGAACCAGCGCGGCCCGGTTATTTGACCCAGGAGCGGCGGCTTACCAAAAACACCTTAATTTAAACCTATGGTTTAAACCATATACCAGTGACATAAGACCGGATTCAATTTAAAAACCCGATATTATATTCCCGGACCTGGGCAGTGTAAACCCTGCGGAAGAGCCGGAGCGCGAATTCGGGCGCAGGCTGCGGGCGTTAGCTGCGGGCCGCACTAAATTAAACAAATAGGCCGCCGCTCCCCTATTTAGGGAGAATATTCGGCGTATTGTTTTTTTGTATTATTACATTGGGAATTCAGCACAAGCGCGAGAGGTGTGCGGCATGAGAGACATTTCTAATATACTCGCTGGCGCGGCGGCCGGGGCGGCATCCGGAGCGGTGGTCGGATGCGCGGTCGCCTGGGAGGCGGTATCGCGCTCTTATACCGGCCCGGCCGCTTTTTGGACTAATTGCGGGCCGCATATTTTTGTGCCTGTATGGCTGGGCGCGGCGGTCGGCCTGGTCTCGAAGCTGGCTGACGACTCTTTTTTCGGGATGGCGGTTGTAGCGTTTGCCGGGATTTGCGCCGGCCTTTTAGTGCCTACAGTCTACCAGTATATGTTCTACCGGCCCTTCACCATGTCCGTCGCGTTTATGGGCATCCCTTACGCCAGGGAGATCGTGCTCGGGGGAGCCGGCGCCATAGCCGCTTTCTTCTGGTATTTCAGCGGGAACAAATTGCTCAGTTAGGATTCAGGGGAGAGGATTGCCACCCAGTTCATGGCCTTTGAAGGCGAGAGCAAGCAGAGAGCTTACCCGGCAATAAAATTTATTTTGCGCGGCGGGTCCTTCTGCCGGCTGTTGAATGGCGGTGTAAATGTTTTGTCCTTTTATGACTTACGACCCGGGCTTTGCCGGTCCAGCTCCGCACTCTTCCGGTGTCGACATGCACAAACCCATTGCCGGGATAGTAACCGACTCCTCCGGTATTCCGGGCTTGAAGCGCGCGCGCGGCGTCTCTTAAATCCGTCAGCCTTACTCCCTGGATATTAATGTCGGCGGCCATGCCTGACATATGTAAGCTGTGTTTTGAAACGCCCGGATTTTTGCGGCTCAGCGCGGCGTTCAGTTCCGGACTGCGGTAGCCTGAAAGAAGCGTGATAGTTCTGTTGCCGAATTTGTGCTGTAAGGAGTCCAGGATTTCCAGCAGGCCCGGAGCAATATCGTGTTCCTCTTCCGTAAGGCGGCAGCGGAAGAAATGCCTGACGCGTTCGGCCGCTTCCGGAATATAGTTCCCGGCGCTGTCCCGGTATTGGACCGAAAGAGTTTCAGAGGTTTTATTATTAAAAATGGTTAAGTGACCGTCGCCGTCAAGTCTGACAGGAGGCTTATTTGAGGGATCATCCTGATCGTCTCCGTTTTCGTCAAAATCATAATCAGAGGGCTGTTCCCCGGCGGCTGCGGGAACCGGCGTTGGAGCAGGAACAGACGCCAGGGAACTGGAATTATTCAGAAACCTTATGATGTCGTGGCTGTTTATAGGCAATTCCTCCGACAGCGCCGGCAATGTCCGGGCAAACATGACAACCGGCGAGAAAACCAGGACTATGAGCGCGGATAAAGTTTTCTGCCGCAGTTGTATGGGTTTCATAAATCGCTTTCCTTAATGTTTACAGATTTTGCCGATGAATTTACTAAGTCCTAAAAACCAGCCGCTACGGATCACTGAAAGCCGGCGGCGAAATAGCGGCTGAGATCATGCTGCGCTGACGGGGTCCCGATAGGCGTTTTCACATCCCGGAAAGAGATCTCCATGGATTTATTTCCCTTAGCCGGCTTCGGTATGAAAGATTCGAGGGCGGAGACTGCGGTCGCGAACTCGCCGCCGCCGCCGTTTTGGGGGTAGGTGGCCACGGTCGCGCAGCCGGAAAGGGTCTGTATGAAGTCATTGTCGCCGCCGATCAGTATACCTTCTATAAGCCCGGTCGCCGCATTGATGACAGGCGAGCCGGAATTACCGGCGAAAGTGTCCAGGTCCGTGACAAAATAGTCTAACGGAGAAACGACCCTGACCGTGCCGCCGGCGGCTATTTTAAGCGGCAGGCTTTTTGGGTGGCCCATGACCATCACTTTGTCGCCTGCTATAAGGTTATGGCTTCTGTTTATAACCAGAGGCTTGTGCCCGGCAACTTTCCGGTCAAGTTGGATGAGCGCGTAATCGGGCTCGTCTCCGGTAGAGTGCGCGATTATCTTTTTGCACGAGTAGACATCTTTCACTCCTATCTCACTTGGGTCGCCTGCAAGGCTAATTTTTTTAAACGCGAAACCGAAGACTATCTTCAGGACGTTGCACGCTGACTGGTCTTTCACGCAGTGGCCTGCGGTCATGATCAAATCGCCGCCCACCAGGGAACCGGAACACAAACCCGGACCCCTCGGCTGCTCCCTAAATCTTTCTCCGGGGCAGAGGTTTAAATCGTCGCCGAAGTTAGTGGTTTCAAGGGAGAATGTCTTATCGGCGGAGTTGTAATGAATATCCACCGACTGCCATAAGGAAACCACTGAGTCAGCGAGTCTGCGAGTTTCAGGTGAAGCGTCAAACAGTTCTATGCGGTCGTCTCTGCCGTAAATGCCTTTGTCTACCGCTAAAGCCGGGGTGGATAATAGCGGGGAGATTATTGCCATGGCAAGTATCGCTTTCAGTGTTCTTTTCATAAGTTTTATGGTCCACAACACTATCTATAAATAATGCGCGGATGTCCCAACACCCAGGTCGGGGGCGCTTTCCTCGAATAACCCCCAAAGAACCTGTTCGCCGTCGTCTGTTAGTTCCATTTCCGCAGTCTCCAGGGCCGGAGCTACAGCAGGCGCAGTCTGCGCCATACCCCTGAGCTTCTCTAAAGCCGTTCGTCCGGCAAAAGCAAAACCGGGTGCGGTGATCAGCAAGGAAGAAAGAAGCATGGTTGTTTTCCGCCTATGTTTCATGGCTCTCGGCGCTATATTCGCGCTATCTGCAAAACTCATTTTTAAGAGTGCCGGTTTTTTCATATTTTATTACTCTCCTTATTTATTCAATCCTGGATAAGACTTACCGCGCAATTCAAAAACCTCATGATATAAGGTTACCCCGCCGGCCGATGACTTACCTGAGGACGAAGAACCAGAGCGGCGTTGTAATTTGACCCAGGAGCGGCGGCTTATCAAAAGCACCCTTAACTAAGCCGGCGGTTTAATCGGAAAAAATATGAAACAAAACCGGAGAGCCTTGCGGCCCTCCGGCAATTACGTGAACGATAGGACTCTGTTCGTTTATTTAGGCAAGACTCTTAAAAGTTCCAGCGCCTTCTTCAGGTCAAGGCGGCCCGCGCCGAAAACCTCATCACGGCCGGGAGCGCCCAAGTCTGCCGTAGACGCCAGAAGGAGGTCTATAAGTTGTTGGGCGGTCAATTCCGGTTTTACCGACAGAATAAGAGCCGCGGCGCCGGAAACAATGGCGGCGGACAGGGAAGTGCCGTTGCTTGTTATATATTTTCCCCCCATATCGGTGGTATAAAGCGCGGAAGACGGAGCGGAGAGGTCCACGTACGCCCCGGTATTGTAAGCCGGCGGGTGCCAATCCAGGTCGTTAGTGCCTCCGACCGCTATCATATGCGGATCATCGGGGAGGTCGAGATACTCGCCCTTATTGCCGGCTGAGACTACCAGTATCCCGCCCTTTTTATAAAGATACTCCGCGGCTTCCTGCACGGCCAGGTTGCCCGCGGCGTTGCTGATGCTCAGGTTAACGACCTTTATCCCCTGGTCGGCGCCCCACTTTATGCATTTCGCGCTGTCGGAGTGGTCGGTGGCGCCGTCGGCCTTGTTGGTTATTTTACCGGGGATAATTTGAACCTCCCAGTTCACGCCGGAGGCGCCGATGCCGGTATGCCCGCCCTGCGCGCCTATCAGTCCGGCGATGCGGGTGCCGTGACCGTTGCCGGTGGGTTCGGTATTGCCGCTGCCGTCCACAAAATTCAGCCCGGTCCCGACATTGCCGCGCAGGTCCGGATGCCCCGACTCAACACCGGTGTCGCAGACGAGGACCCGCACGGAACGGCTGCCTTTGCTTTTTTCCCAGAAAAGCGGGGCCCGGATCTTTGTGAGAAACCAGGTTTTATCCGGTTCCGCCGCCGCCGCGTCAAGCTTGGGCGGGTAAGCAAGTGTGTTCGGTTGTACCGCCTGCACCATGTTGAAGGCGCCGATCCTGTCGGCAAGCCTCTGACTGTTTCCCTTGGCGCTTTTCTCTTTCGCCAGGTAAACTCCGCCAACCACAGGCTCTATCGTTATGTCGGGGAAATTCCTGTGCAACACCGCAGTAAAATCCCCGATAGAGCTCCCTTCCGAAAGCTTGAAAAAGACAGAAACCTCCCCTTCGTCCGCCGCCGCCGCGCATGCAGATAGCGCCCAAAGGACCACTATTACCAGTTTTAGCTTTGCTTTCATATTCTTTTTATCCTTAATCAGCGCCGAGCACGGGCTCACTCTTAAGGTTCCATATCCCTGATGCAACGGCTAAATAGCATTTGTCGCCGGGATTGCAGACCTTCAGCTGCCTGCAATTATTTACCCCGTCATGGTAGTGGTCCGAGTTCGCGCTGGACGTTATACCTATCACCTCGCCGGTGCCGGCGTCGAAGACCGGGGACCCGGAATCGCCGCCGAAAGTGTCCAGGTCCGACTCGAATGCCTGACCGGTAGTTTTTATATTTATTATCTTCGCCGAATCCTTGAATTTAAGCGGGAGACCATTGGAATTGCCGATATTGACCAGGTCAAGCCCGGGGCTTACTTGCGCGTCAAGGCCCAGCCGTAATGGCTTCCTGCCTTCTACGGTGCGGTTCAGCTGCAGAATGGCGTAATCCACGTCCCCGAAATTCTGGTAATTCTTAGCTACTATCCTCTTGCACCGGTAGACCCGGTCAGCCGCAGCCTTCGTGTAATTTTTGTCTCCGGGGCCGGAGAGCGCATATTCGAACACCCAGTAAAAACCGTCGCAGTCGTCCTGGGACTTGATGCAATGGGCAGCGGTGACGAGCAGATCCGGCTTTACAAGGAAGCCCGTGCAACTGGGAACGGTGATCTCGTCAGCAAAGCGGTTGCCGGGGCATTCTTTATGGCTTAAGGGCTCGCCATGAAGTTCCCAGTAGGAGCCGTGGTCCGTGATATGGTCCGCGGAAACCTTTCCTGCTATTGAGCGCCCCGCTTCTTTCCACCGGTCCGGAATGGAAAAAAGCTCCTGCCGGTCGTCTTTTCCGAAAATAGCACGGGAAGGGACCCCTGTTAAAACGGAGGGAGGAACAGAAACCCTTAATAGATCAAGGGCGCTTTCCCCGGGATAAGAAATATTAACGCCCAGCAATACCGCCACCGCCGCGTATAATGATTTTTTCATGATTTTTTGCCTTTTTCCCTGCTTGTTTAGAACTTTAATTTGGAACTTTAATTCTGAAGATCCAAGTCTCACATGCCTTTATTTACTAAGTCCTCCGCACCAGGATACGGACGCATCAGCCGCTCCGTCGTCAGGGGCGGCGGCTTTTTTAAGGAATGAAAGTATAACCCGCGCGGTTTTGCTCCTAAGGTCAGCCAGCGGCATCTCTTCGGACGGTATACCTTTGAAAAACCCTATATCGGTAAATGATTGATGCAGTACTTTTCCGTCCTTGCCGTCAAAATCGAAGACACACTGACGCGGCCCGGCAATATCTTTGGGAATTCTGTCCCTAGCGATATTTTCAGTGGAACGGAATTTAAGATAAGGAAGATCCCTGCGGGATGGCCAGGATTGACGTGGGAAGAGCGGATATTCCCCTCCGTCAAGATTGACTGCGGCGGCGCATGGCCCCCTTTTTTGAGAACAATACATGTTAGCGGCTATCCCCCCTATAGAATGACCCATTGCAAATAACGGCAAAGGCTGCTTAGACGTGTCGGCACTATGGATGTATTTTACTAGGACATCGATATCCTTCAGCAGCACCTTAATGGATGCGTTCATCACAGGATCGATCAGTTTCGAATTCTGGATCTTGCGCATCAGTTGCTCCTGATCGATACCCGGCAGCAGACAATTATCCGAAGTGTAAGCATCACCGGAAATCCCGGGGTGTCCGCCGATAAGGACCCTGTAGCCATGGCTTGCCAAGGCGGTTGCTATGGTCAGATAAAACTGCGGCGATGACCCAAGGCCGGGGAGAAACAGGATTGTGCCGCGCAATTCCACCGGCACCGGCAAATCGTACGTTCTGGGTATATTTAAGGTTTGAACGCTCGATAAAGCCTGTTCCGTGAGATGCCAATCCTTCAGTGTGCGCTCCGCGAGAACACCGGGGAAAAAATATGCCTGTTTCCCGGTTAAGGCCCCTGCCACAGGGGACACTTCTATCACCGGGAGTTGTCTGTAATAGTTATCGGCATCTCCGCTTTTGCAATCTTCCTGTTCCAAAGAGCGTAGCGAGATCAAGTCTGCTTTTGGAACAGCGAAACCCCGATGCAGGGAAAAATATCTGATTGAAACGGCGTACTCGCCTGCAGGAACGGGAAGGCTAGAAGCCTGAGCCGACAAAAAACAATCCGGACAGAATAGAGTAAAGGCCAAGGCCATGGCGAGTTTGTGAAATACAGCATCCGCGAATGGCTGTTCCATAAAAAACTCCTTTGATTAGGACCCGAGGCGGTGGAGGCAGCACTGGCCATCACTATCATCTACCGCATAAATACTCCCGGTTAGGTGCTAGTTCGTTTGAAAGGGCCGGACCCGTTGGCAGGGTCCGGCTTGTCTTTCTCCCTTCAGAAGTCAGTTGGCGACCTTACACGAGAACTGGCGGTTGTAGATGAAACAGCCGTCGTCGTCGTCCCCGTTGATCTCCAGCTTTACCTTGTCGCCGGGTTTGTGCTCCGAAACGGCGCTCTCGAGCGTGAAATAATACTGGGTGGTATAGTACCAGTCGTAGTACACGCCGTAAGTTGGCCCGTTCAGCCAGGCCCTGTAAGCTTCGGGGATCTTCTTCTGAGAGGTCTGCTTCAGCGGGAAGGTCCTGGCGGTGTCCATTTCGCAGCCGCCGAAAGCGGATTTCCACTCAAGGAACTGTATACCGTTGCCCGAGGTCCGGAAAACTATTTTCCCGGGTTTGCCGTCTATAAGGAATCCGTTGTCCGTGGCCGTGCAGGTGTAGGTATTCATGGCCGGATTTCCAAAACCGGCGGCGCCTTCGCCCGCGCTGGCGGCGCTCAGGCCGGCAGTCATCAGAAGTAAGGTTATTACTGTTTTTTTCATTGTTTTATGTCTCCTTGTTTTTATGTTTTTTCTGGTCTTTGAACCAAAATAGTCCCGGGCCCTGAGCCCGGCATCTACCGCGCTAAAATGAACAGCGGAGCGCCTGCGGCGGCTTATCAGAAACGCCTTCGGCTAAGCTTCTGGCATTACCCGCCGGACGGGCCGGTCCTGCCCGTGTTTACCTGGACGAAACACAAAGGCCCTTGACCTCTTTCAGAAGCGAAAGCACGGAGGATACATGATCCCAGTCCGTAAGGTCCGGGCGGGAACCGTCCCCGGCCATGGCCGGAACGCTTCCCCAGCGGCAAACGGGATCGTTCAGGTCCCGGGGCCCGCAAATTTTGTTATTGCGGGCGAAATACCAGTCCGCGTAACTTTTATAAAGGCCTTGCAACTCAACGAGACGGTTTTTCTTCGCGCATCCAGCGGTATAGTTCAACAGATAGTAACCGACCACCTCGAATTCGACGTTCCGAATGGAATGCGGCTCTTCGTTAAATCCCGGCAGAAGCTGGTCCGTGTACTGAAATCCGGTTTTGGTCATGAAAGTCCTGACCACATGATTCCAGTCCGCCGTTAAGAACCCCGGAGCTTCGCCAAAGATGTTTATCATGAGCAACAGGGTAGCCGACGGGCGATTGTATGGCTTTATGGACCCCGCTCCGAATAAGTCTATTGGCGTTCTATGCTTATTCAATTTTCCCAAAAAAACAGCCTGAAAAAGATCTTCCGGAGTGCCGGTAATGTCCTCTATGCAAGAGCGGTCCCTGATGGCCCAGCTTGCGTTGTCATAGGGCTCCCCGTTAACCGGATCCGTCACCAGTTTGGCTCCCGTCTGATCCAAAAAATCATGAACGACCCCGCCGCAAGTTCTCGATCTTTGTTTTGTTTTCTCATCGGCTTTGTTTAAACTATAAAAGGTCCCCACGTTCCAGAATTTCTGAATACCCGCTTCGAGGCAGGGTTCCATGGTCTCAGGTATCAGTGTCTTTTCTTTTTTTTGTTCGTACAGCCATATGGTAAAAGGGTCCGTCACCGGAGGCTCATCGGAGATAACTTCGTAATTCTCAACCACTGAACTTTTTTGGCGGCACTCATCTTTCAAATGGACGATCATCACCCAGTCTTCCCGGCCTTTTACCCATTGATCATAGCCATAAAGGGATATCAGCGAAAGATCTCCGGCAACGACCCCGTAAAGGCCGCGGCGGAAAGAAGGGAGTCCGTCATAGTTGCCATCCCCTGCCATAATGAATTTATCCCAGACGTCCTGCGCGATACCATGCTGGTTGACATCCTCCATCAACACAGACCTGGCGCCGGAGTGAAGAAGATATTCCGGCCCGACCAGTTCCGCTTTCTTCGCCGTATGGGCCCCGGCCGCGTGTGCGGCCGCAGCGCCCGAAAAATAAACCACAAAGAGCGGATAAAGCCAAAACTTATTTTTCCCGCACGGCATATAATCACCTCGTTCAGAAACCGGATAGTTTTTTCATTCGTCCATCCGTATTACTTCCCGCAGACCTTTAACGGGTTTCTTGCCGCTGAGACCCTCCACCCAGGCGTTATAGCGGGTCTGGACCGGCTTTCCGGCCCCCAGGGCTTTAGAGTCCAGCGTCCTCCGAACGAAAGCCGCGTCTACGGGGAAGGCCGTTATTAGCGCTGCCTGATCCAGAACGGAATCATAGACCGAATATATGAGCAGGTGAGAGTTCCCGTCAGCCGAGGTCGTGCTGAAGGACACAAGGTCGGTGCGCAGCGAAACCTTTCTCTTTCCCGCCAACTCCACCGTCTCCACCAGCCGGGAGCGCGGAATACGAATGGCGGCGTATTTTCTCAAAATGTCGGGGCAGGCCGTCTTGGCGAGAAGCGCCGCCGCGGCCGCGTCGTCTTTCAAGGCTATGCCGCCGGCCAGGCAGGTTACATTGCTTAAAAGTGTGCCTTCGGCGGGATCCGGGCCGATAAGCCCGCGCGGCAGGCCGAGGCCCGCCTCGATGTCATCCCTGACCCAGCGGGCACGCTTGAACCCGAACTTGGTTTCAAGCAGGCTGAAGAGGTAGCCGTAAGTATGTTCCATCCCCGCGTGTGAGACGCGGCCCTTCGGCCGGGCCGTTCCCAGTTCATCGGCCAGGAAAACAAGAATGTCGGGGTTTACGATTATGGCGTCAGCCATCTCGTCAAAATTAATGCTCTCGCCCCAGAGCCGCGCAAGTACGGGGTCGGACCGGTCCGCGGCCAGCTGTTTCAGTATGCCGGGGGTATAGGTGGAAAAGACCGGGCCCAGCGGCTCTTTCGCGGCGGCCTTCGCTTCCATCAGGCGGGCCGCGCCGGCCCATGGACAATCAAGCGGCGTTTCCCCCGCTGAAGAAGCGGCCGGACATTCAAATTCCGCCGCATGGCCGAAGGCGTATACCGGCGCCTGGAGACAACAGCAGGAAAGAATAAGAAAAAATATTTTTGTCATGGGTTATTATTTTATGTCCTCCCTTAAAAGTTTATGACATTGACCGTATAATACTTCGTGCCGCAGCATATTCCATTGGCCGCCCGCTAGGCAGTAAAACGCCCATTCGCGCAGCCCGGCCTTCCCAATACCCCGGGTTGCCGGCGTAAAGCCGGAACACATCTCGTATTTGGAAGAGAATGTGCCGCTTTTAAAATAGCCGCCGGCATACGCCGCAACCCTCATGTTCTTGATAATTACTTTTGACACAAATTTTTCACGTTCGCCTTAACTTGCGCGTAGCTTCCGATCATAGCTGAAGCGTTCGGAGCTTGGGCCAGAACCCCTGAACTGATCTCAGGCCAGGCATTGAACGACGCGCACTCCATAAAGGCCGGCACCACTTCTTTTGCGAACTGTCCGGCGCCGCTGTCATATTCTATTTCCCCCAGAACGCGCATCAGGCCATCTTCTTTTATCCACCCGCGGTTCGCGAACTGGACCGCCAGGTCTGCGGAAGTTACGAATGGGATATGCCCGGAAGGGATCGCCTTTCCCATCACCTCATAAACATGGTGAATGAACGAATAGACCCTGGTTGCGCCGTTATGGTCCGCGACATACCTCATAAGCTCGCCGTAAGCGTCGATATCCTGCTCGCCATTGTCACCGACAAGGATCATTAATTCGGGCTTTTCCCGCTGATAAATTTCAATAAGTTTGCGGGCTTTAAATTCGCCCGAGCTTTCCATCCGGGGATTTCTCCCGCTCACTACGAAGTCCGCTATTGTTCCGCGCCCTGGAGGGAATCCGGCCTCCCGCAAAAAACTAATCCCTAAATTATCCACCAACTCCGGCGCCGCCGTTAAATACTCGACCTTGCCGGACGTTCCATTACTTCTGGCATAGCTGTTATAGAGTATGCTCATGCCGGCGAATTCGTTGGTGGTTCCCGCGGCATGGGCAACGACGCCGCTGCTATGAATGCCGGTTTTTTTGATAGTGTCGTCGATATCGGAAATAAGCAGATTTTTGGCGGCGAACGAATTCAGCCCCAGCAGCGGGATCATTGCTATTAAACTTAAATACTTTATTTTTTTATTTATAGGTTTCATTATTTATTCCTCCCGATAAGTTAGCTGCATCTTTACAAGGACAGTAATTTGGCCCCCGGGGCGGTTAATATCCTATTTTACCGGCAGCTTTGAACAGTCAAAATAACCCTGACCTACATACCTGCCGCTTACCAGGAACTCTTCCATGACTTCGGGCAGTGAACGGGACCTGAGGCCGGAAAACTCGTCAAGAGCCTGTTCGCCGAAGCCCGTAAGGTACGCCTGAGCGGCCTGGGCCGCCAGCCTGGCGGGAACGGCGGTGCTTGGATATCTATCGTCCCCTTTAAAATGTATGCTGTCTCTCGGGTCGGCGTTAAACCCAAAAAGATGAACGCAGGCCCCCGCCGCGGCCGGCGGCAAAAGATTGTTGTCGTAATAGTAGCACAGGTCCTCTATAACGCGAGGATCTTCAACCGACCTCTGCGTGTGCGCGGGCGTAAAAGAATCCTCTATGGTATGCGCGGCCACCCCAAGCGCGAAATACATAAGTTCGTAAGCGTGCAAAGCTTCGCTTTTGTCGGCGGCGTTATTTCCCCTCAGCCATTCCTTCCAGGCGCTTTCCGTGAACTTTTCAACCAGGCTTACCGCTTTATCGCAGGATTGGCGCGCCGAGTCAAGCTTAACAGGGGGAGTCCCGCCGGTTTCCTGATAAGACCTTAAGAAATGAACGGGCATGCCCATGCCGGTCGGATTGAAGTTCTCGTATGTCGATTCGGCCAGTTCAACCCCAAGCTGCTCGGACCAGACCCGGCTGTAAAACCTGAAGAGCGCGGACTTGGAGGTTCCGGGCATGTTCAGGCGATACGGATAGTCAGCCGCGACATTTCCCAGCTGAAGCCTGTTGGAAGTTAAAAGCGTTAAATCTTTGAAATCATCGATCTGATAAAAACCGCCTTTCAATGTTTTCATATTCAACTCAAAATCTTTCGGAACAAGCCCTATGACCGGCTTTTGGTTAAGCTGCTTAAGCCAGGCCTCTATGGGCGCGTTTTTCGTGCCGCGTAAGGCGTTATTCGCGCCTTCGATCGCGGACCATGTCAACACACTGTGGGAATCGTATATGTACTTCCCAAATTGATCCCAGCTCCAGGCTCCGGTCGGAGAAGCAAGGAACAGTGTGAAGGCGTACAAAACCGCTAAACGACTTGAATGGAAGAATGTTTTTGGCATAAAGTTTATAAAGACCTCCCCTGAAAATATGGTAAAACCACTTTCCGGACTGAAGCACGGGATCTCAGACCTTTCGCGTAGCCAGGCTATGCGAAAACCGGCTTCCGCTTCGCGCCGGTCCGGTCCGCCGCTCATCCCCGGGCTGAAATGCCCGGGGACTTCCGGCAAATTGCACACCTAAAGATCACGACCGTTACTAAGGAACAAAAGTATGCAGGATTCCCCGCTTTGCGGGTCGCAAATCAAGCGCATTGCGCGCAGAATTTGCGAGGGCGTATGCCGCGCGAAGCGCACCTGAGCTCCGCGAAGGGAAAAATTCAACTGAATTTTTCAGGCTAGTGCAGAGAAACATCCACTTTCGTACTGTTAAAAGGCGATTTATCCGTGTTCACACTGTCCGGAGTGCTGTTATTGTCCGAGTCGGTGAGTATCACCTGCACCATGTAATCACCGGCGGTCAGCTTATGGCCCTGCACAGTTCCATCCCAAACCAACGACACCCTGCCGCCCAAGGGCAGACCGTACGCCCCAGGCCGGACAAGCTCAAGAACATCTTCCTTGATAAGGCCCAATAACTGACTGTGCTGGTAAACGCCCACCTGGTACTTGATCTGACTGGAGCGGTTGTCTCCGGCGTTGAAGCTGATCTCAACACCGCCGCCCGTATTGACAGCGGCCAGATCGGAAACAAGCGGCGGCAGTCTTTTTGAGGCCGCTATAATGATATTCAGCGTGGCCTTGGCGGCTAACTGGAACTGCCCATCCACTATCGAGTGAATCCGGCTTTCGGAATGAGTAACCGGGAAAGAATCCTCTCCTCCCCCGTAGCCGCCAAACACGCCGAATGTAGTGTCCTGGCCAAGCTTAACGCCCGAATCCGGATCTTCAACCCAGTAAGGCCTGTTCGTTTCCGGATTTACCCAGGAGCCAAGCAGGCGGCGCGTGGCATCCTGCGTTTCCTGATAATAGACGTACGGCTCTTTAGCACCGGCATCGGCCGGCACATTGTACAGGGGAGCCGAGTAATCGCCGGCTGCGGTCTCAAACCTGTCGAACAACCCGTGCTGCACATTGGCCGCGTGCGGCGGAGAAGCCTGATCCTCCGTTAAGTGGCAGATAGAACCGATACGCCTGTACGCATGCTCAAGATCAAAGGCCGCGTAATTGCCAAGCACGCCGCCCGCGTCCTCGGTTTTTGCCCCGAGCCAGATGTCTTTCGGTTTGCCGCCGTTCGGGCTGTCTACTGTATGCCAGCTCTCATCATTAGCGCCCTCCCGAAGTTTATCTTGAAAAGTAGCAAGATCCGGATATTCGGACTTGTCTATCTTATCCAAAGCGGCCTGCATAATGTTCGTGTGAGCCTGTAACGGCAGGCTCTTCCACGCGTAGGCCATAGGGCCGTATGCCGCGGCGTAAACTGCGAGAACTCCGAGCGTAACTTTCAGTTTATTCAGTTTCATCATACTCTCCTGTTTCGTTTGATTTTTAGGTCTTAACCCGCGCCTGAGTCATAGGACCCGGGCGCGGATATGATCTTTCAGTTCAGTCCGTATTCACGGCCGGGTCATCAAAGTGCTCAACCGTCGCATCATACTCGCCGGCGCTTTGAAAGGCGGGGTTTTCACCGTTGAATTCCTTGGCCGCCGCCACATCCGTATGTCCGCCGGACAGCTCGTAATACGCTATTTCGGCCTGCACATTTTGAAGGTCGGTCAGCTGCACCAGAACCTTAAGCACCTCGTCGTATTTCAGGTCGCTTTTGCTGTCGCCGCTGATCATCTTGGACAGCTTCTCGGACTGCTCTTTCCAGTTAGCGGAGTAGCCGCCGGGCCCTATGCGCGCCTGCTGGATATCGCCCAGTATCCTCAGGGCTTTAGTGAGATGATGCTTTACAGTGCTCTCAGAACTGCCGGCCACCGGCGTGTAGTTGATAGAGCCGTCCGGCCTGATCTGGTCCCGCATCATTATCTTTTCGTCCGCGCTCAGGGTGTTGATGTAGGCTTTTACGACCAACCTTTCATCCGCGTTAATTATATCCTGCACGCCTTTTTCGTTCACTACCATGGCGAAGGTCATGTAAGCCGAGTTGTTGCTGCGCCCCTCGTGCTGGGGCGTGTCTCTCTGCAGTTCGTTCAGCGGTATGGCAGCCGCGGGGTTCAATACGCCGCCTTTTGCTCCGGCATAGCGCATTACATCGTTGGCGTTTTCAAGCATTCTGCGCGCCGCATCCTTGGTATGCCTCATTTCGGCTTCGAAGTGCTCATATTTCAGCACCGGCTGGCTTACCTTGCCGGATACCTCTTTATTGAACACGGCGATCGCTCTGGCGCGGTTATGCTTAAAGGTCGTGCCCTGAAAGGGGACATCCAGGTATCCGCCGCTGCGCTCCAGCGTGTTTTCGTGAACATGCAGTGTCTCGTTCGAGCCGGGAGTGTGTATATGCTGATAAGTCGTGCCGTAAATGCGCTGGTAGTTCGCGAGTATGGGCACATGAATATGTATGTTCGTGTTTACTTCCCTTGTCCTGTCCACGCCGTTATATGAAGAAGACACTCCGAGCCTGGCTTCCCAGCGGTTGGTCGCCTGCATAAGAAGCGCCTCGGACGTTTCACCGTCATGTTCCGGCAGGAAAGCCCGTTTTACGGCCACTTTGGCCAGCTCCGCGATAGCGCCCAGCTGTCCGTGGTTCAGCATCTCCGAAAGTTTTTCCATCTGTGCGGAATCTTTCGGATCAAGAATGAATTCCAGAAGCGCTTTCTTGCCCTTCACGCGTTCCTGTGAAATACCCAGGCTGGCGATGGTGTAATTTTCAAGCGACGGCATCAGCATATTGACAGCCGCCGGGCCCGCCGTCGGCCCCATAAGCTTTATCAGCGCGTCGCCCGCCGTGATGAAAGTGTCTTCCAGCGGAACGACGACGGCTTCTATTTCCGCGCCGTAGCTTATGATCCTGGCCTGATCAAGCCGCAGACGGACGCGCAATTCGCTTTCGTTCATGCGATAGATAGAAACGCTGTGGTCGACCTCTTTTTCCACGCCGAGGGAGATCCCGAGGCTGACATTGCCGTATCCGCCGCTGATGGTCGGAGTAAGGCCCATCCAGAAGGAAACAGGCAGTTTCCATACTTCGCCGACCTGCATGGCCGCGAAGCGATTGGCCCTGAACGGAAGCGCGGTCTTGAATTGAGGAATGTTTATTATCTTCTCCAACTGGTCGCAGGATTTCTTTCCATCCAGGGGGCGGACCACCATTGAAGAACCCTTAAGATTTACTCCGCCGACCACTGAAAACCCGGAGGAGGCAAGCGCAAGCAGTTTTTCCCCGCCTTGAAAAAGGGCTTTGCCTGATTCGCGCTCATAACCTAAGGAAAGGCCGACCTGATCCACCAGCGCCAGCTGGCCGTTAGGATAGCTGGAAAAACTTCTGTTGGCCGAACCGCCTACAGTTCCGAGTGTTGAGACATAGTCGTAACTGACGGGAAGGGAAACGAACCGGCACATATCGGGAAGGTTGGCGCCCTCCTCAAATGATTCCCAAAAACCCTGTTCGGCCGGAGGCGTTGCTTCCACTTCCGCATTCGCCCAGGCGGGAGAGGCCGCGGCGACCTGGCCGGAGTGTCCTGAGCCGGGTTCGACCGGCGCCGCTTCGGGCGCGGTCTGCGCCATCGCTTTAAGCTCGTCCAAAGCCGTCTGCCCCGCAAAAGCAAAGCCGGGCGCGGCCATTAGTAAGGAACAAAGTAACATGGTTGTCTTTCTCATATATTTAATACCTCTCGGTGCTGGATTTGAGCTGCCTGCAAACCTCATGTTTACGAGTGCTGAGTTTTTCATACTTGATCTCTCCTCTTATCTGTTTCCTCTTTAATGAGGCTTGTCATGCAGCTCTCAAAACCTCACGATATAAGTTTACTCCGCTTGCCGATGAATTGCCTGAGGCCGAAGAACCAGAGCGGCCTTGTTATTTGACCCAGGAGCGGCGGCTTATCAAAAATGCCGTTAGTTAAGCCTATGGCTGAACTGATATGGTATAATTGGAGCATGACTAACGGCAAAGCATTCGGCAAAGTTTTGTCCAGGATCAGAAAAGAGCAGGGCTTCCCCACCGCCCACCAATTTTTCAAGAACATAGGCGGGAGCAAAAGCCTGGGGCTTGCGTTCATGAGCTATTGGGATATGGAACGCGGAAAGAAATTGCCCAAGAGCTGGCGCCTCAAGGCGATCATGTCGGCCCTGGGCGTTACGCAGTATTCCCCAAAGGCGCAGGAACTGATACGGGCCTATTTCATAGCGCTCTCAGGCTCCGACGAACTGCTTAATGGCCTGTCAGCCCCGGCCTCCGCTAATGTGGATCTCCCCAGCAGGGAGCTGGCCGAGGCGGCGACCCATAGAGCGCTCGCGCAGCTCAGCGTCCATCTTACGCTGGATCAATGGAAATTGTGCACCCGGGATCTGGAGACCGACATCTGTCAGACCTTTCTGAACGAAACCGCGGGCTGGGTCACGGTCAGGGAATTGTCGGATGCGACCAAGTTTAAGCCTACAGTGGTAAGGAAGGCGCTAAAAGCGCTGGCTGACGGAGGCGTGGTCGATCTTTCCGGCGACAAGGTGCGAGGCAAGTTCGTGGGGAAAACGATCCAGTTGCTGCCCATGACTCCGGCGACGGCGGGGATAAGGAAAGCGCTGCGCGACAACTGTAATAAGTGGCTGGAGGGTTCCAAACTTATCGCTTTGAAGAGGCTGACCGTCCGTATGACGAAGTCCAACCTTAATATTTACCGCCAACACCTGGAAAACGCGGTAAACCTGGCCGCCGTCCATGGCGATCCTGAGGAAAACAGGGAAGATTCGGCCATCTACTTTGTTGACGCCAGGATATACCAGTTTCTCCCCAAAGACTGAATAAACTCACCCGACATCAGGTAAAGTCAGCAGGGATAAAAAAACAGCCTCCGAGAGCGGAGGCTGTTTTACGTGCAACAGGCGCTTTTACCTGTTAAAAAGCGTCATCAACAGAGCCTTGATAAATTTTACCCTGTCACAATTTATGTACCTGGAAGGGCTTACTGTGACATTGTGGTCCAGGCCGGAAAGCTTTATAAGGTTCGCGCCGGGCAGGAGGGCGCTGTCCACGGGGACCACCCCGTCGCTGCGTATTCCCTGCAATAGCAGGAAATCGCGGGTAGGTTCAAGAGTGGTATCAATTTGTCCGGGCACAGAGTCCTTCCATGTGGCCACCGCTATCACGGGAATGGCTGCCGTGATCTCCGCTATGGCGGCGGCATTTGCTGCCATGTACGGCTTCCTGTCGGCGCAGGTAAGGTTTACCATGGAATCCTTATTTCCGCCCAGCGTGAGCAGAAGACTGGCAGCCAGATTGTTGAGATGATTATTTGAACTCACATAATCGGCCACCGGAGAGCCAAAGAACGGGCTTTGCAGCGACACGAACCCTTTTACTTTTCCAAGCAAGTGCCTGTCGGAGATCAGGGCTTCAAGAGTGTCCAGTCCGCCTTTGCTGTGGCCTATTATTATCACCGGTCTGGACGAAGCCCGGATAGCGGCGGAAACGATGGAGGAATTCGCCTTAACCGAAGATTCGGACGTCATGCTGAGCCGCTCATAATCCACTCCCGAAGCTTTCAGCCAGTTCATCTGTTCTTCGAAAGGCTGGGAGGGCTTAAGAGCCATTCCGGGAATGGGCAGTTGGCTCGGGTCGACATCCGAAAGAAATCCGGGTACGAAGATGACTTTGTAATTTTTGAGTTTTTTAACTGCCGCCGCGTCAAAGCGTTTATCGGCATTTTCAAAAAAGTTGTTATATTTGTCCGTGACTTCGGTCCCCGGAGCATTGCTGAAAACCGGCGGAACGGGCAGGGGCGCAGCTTCAGGAACGCTGGAAGCCTCCGCTTTCAACTGGTTTAGAGCGGCCCGGTCTCCGGCCGCGCCGGCCGAACGGATATTAAAAGGGGAAAATACCAGCGCAAGAGCGACTGGCAGTATTTTATTTAATTTCACTTTAGTTCTCCTTCGGAGAAAGCCTTGCACTTATATTAAAAGTATAACCCAAATGGCCGGATACGACAAGCAGCAATAGTCCCAGATATCCCGGGTAAAGAGACCCACCCCGGAGTGGGTCTCTTGTTTAACCCATCGGGAAACAATATTTAAACAGACCCCGAAAATGGAACATCCGCTTCGGGCGCGGCTCAATAGCCGGTTTCGGAGGGGACGATCTTAGGAGGGAGTTCAGGGATATTGGAATAGGGGCCGCCGAATACCCCGGATCCGTAAACTTTTTTAAGGGTCGCGGAAGAGGAGCCTATCCTGGCCGCACTGATATATGCCATGGGCGCGCTTTGATTCGGCACGGTGGCGGCAAACTGCTCCGCCGGAGTGAGCGGCCAGCCCAGACCGGTTTCCTGGTCGTCGGGAGTGGGATTAAGGCCCGCCGCCTCATAGGCGTATTCGGCGTACCCCACGCAGTCGAAAGTGTCGGGGCCCTTGGGGCCGATATGAGTATTATTGTAGCGGCGGCCGAGCTTGGATATAGCGGCCTTGATTATAAGTTCGCGCTGGACCTGAGTGGGGTGCACGCTGGTAGTGCGGTTGCCGTAGAAAGGATACTTGTGCTGCTGGGTAAAGTCGCTCCAGGAGAAAATTTTCCGCACACCCCCTGCGGGCTTGAATTCATTCGGTTGGCAGTCGTATATCGTAACCACTATCCTGCCGTTCCGGACATCGGCGCCGCCGAACAGGCCCACGTGGCCTACGGGCAGATCTTTTATCCAGCTTTGCGGTATGCCTAGCCATCCTCCGGTATAGATAATATCCCCCTTCTCCATACCTGCGGAGAAAACCCTGCCTACGGCGGGCATGGGGGCTTTCAGGCCGGCGAGCAGCTCATAGGCCGCCGCTCTGACCGCGGAACTATCTTGCGCGGAGCCGGCTATGTTATAAAGGAATTGTTTACCGTCTTTAGATTTGGCTTTGCCCGCGCTGACCGCCATGTTTAATTTGACCACCTCGTCGGACTCGCTATAGAGCCTCCAAAGCTTTTTTAAGGTTATCGGGTCGCCTATCTCTCCCAAAGACCATATGGAATCTATAGCTGAGAGCCGCGCCCCAAGATTATTTTCATAAGCGCCCTTCCTTATTTTCCGATGGTAGTCCTCAAAATTCGCTAAAAGGGCCTCAGCCGCGTGGATGTTCTTTTGCAGGCCCGCGGTCCTGGTCGCGCAGCGCTTCACGTCTTCATCGGGGTCGTTGACGATTATGGCGAGCTCTCTGGCTACAAAATCGTCCTTGCTGGCGCCCAAGGCTTCTATCCGGGCGCATCTGTAATCGGCACTTTTATCCTGCCTAAGAGCTCCGGCAAGCGCCGTTTCGGCCGTTTTCGGACCGCCTGATACATTGACGCTGAGCGTTTCAATTTTTAAATTTCCGGCGGCGCTTAAATAAGAGATGGGAAATAAAAAAAACGCGGCACTGACCGGCAGACGGTTGAGAATTTTATTCATTCCTTATTTCCTGACCATCGTTTATCAGACGAGGATGAAATCATAAAGTCTGCCGGTCCGGAACGCAAAGGCAAAGTAACTATGAAAAACATAGCCCCTTTGGCCCAGGCAGGCGGTATCTTGTAAGCATTATCACCGATATTCCGGAGAAGGTTAGGACGCTTGACGATGATCCGGGTACGTTTTGTTACTGGCAGATCCAGCTTTTGTTTTTTTCAAACTCGGTTATCCAGGTTTTCATGGCCAAGAACGGCTTCTGGTGGACCTCCCGATAACCGTATTTCCTGAGGGATTGATCCACCTCCAGCCACGTCTTCTCTTTGAGTTGCGGGTCCCTCTCCGCCCCGGGTTTGCACATGCGCTCGTTGATTATCAGGGCCGCGGAAAGCAGCCCGGTCCTTTCCTGGCCATACCAGCAGTGGATGTACACTGTTTTGCCCGCTTTAATCTCTTCCCGCGTGAATTTATAGGCGGTCTTGAGTTCGTCCATGCCGAATATCACGTCGGTCCGGGGGATGATCTTGACAGGAAGATAGGAACAGTTCAAATGATATTTTGAACAAAGCAGCGGGGCGTCCTTGAAAATAATAAAGGGATATTGAAGATTGACCGAGGTGTCTATCCCCATTTTCCTCAGGAAGGCGTAGTCCGCTTCTTTCGTCATGCGGGCTCCTCTGTATACGCCCTTCATAACCATGCCGAAATTGGGGATAGGACTGTTAAATTCAGGAGATTTGCCTTCGTTGGTTCCCGGGAAATACGGCCATGGCGTCTGTGTTGCCGAAGCCTTAACAGGCATTGCCGGAGCGGGAATAGCCGTCAGGCTCTCTGTCTGCGCGAATTTCGGGTTCAAAAACGCCGTTTCACTGCCTGCCGCCAGGCTTTCCAATTCCGAGGCAAAAACATTTGAAGCGCATAAAGCCAGAGTCAGAGCGACTAAACCTTTGGATATTACTATTCGCATATCATTCCTCCCTAAACTTGTAATTTAACACCTATTCCTACAGCTGGTTAAAGAAACATTTTTCCGCCAGCCAGCTTACGGGCGACATGGGGATACCCAGATCTTTCCTGGTTGATATTCGCTTCGCTGCGGCGGCATCCCTGTAAAAAACGTCATCCAGCTCCCCGGTTTTAACAGGGTCTATTATGTTTGCGATCATTTCGGTCTCTAAGCGTATGCTTCTGGGATGAAGGTTAAAAGAACCAATTCCGCAAAAAACCCCGTCCACCGTCATAAACTTGCTGTGCACCATGGCGCCTTGCTTCAGGTATATGCGGGCGCCGGATCTCAATAGATCTGCAAGACTTGTAAGTATGGGCACTGCCATTATCGGGTCATCGACCGAATCTTTGGAATTGGTCAGGATATTTACCTCAACGCCCCTCTTAACGGCGTCCTTAAGGGCTTGTTTGAGGGCCGGAGTGTTTACCACATAGGCGTTCTCGATATTAATACGGGTGCTGGCCCCGTAAATAGCCTTGAGTATGCCCAGAAAGACATAAGATTCCTTTGCCGGCTGCTGGAAAACATATGAAACCCTGGAACTGCCTCCGGTATAGGCCGGGGTGGTTTCATTAAAAGGCTGAAAGGACAGGTTCTTAACTTTAGCCTGCTCTGTCCATATACTTCTGAAATTTATTTCCGCCTGTTCCACGGCGGGCCCGCTTATAAGGACGTCGGTGTCGCGCCACTTGGGCATATTTCCCATATGGGAATATTCATCCCCGAAATTCATTCCGCCGGATATTGCGTATTTTCCGTCCACCACCAGCAGTTTGGCGTGAAGGCCGTCGAATTTCCGTGCAGGGTCACGGAACCTGATAAGCTCGATTCCAACAGCCTTAAGACGCGGAAGGGAACTTTTGTCCCCATAGAGTGCAGCCACCTGCTCATCAACCATCACTTTTATTTCAAGTCCCTGCTTTTTTTTGGCCGACAGCAGTTCCACAAGCCAGTTCCCCGTAGTGTCGTCAAAAACGGCCCAGCTCAGTATATGAATGCTTTTTTTGGCGTTCTTTATCAGTTTTTCGCGCATGGCAAAAGAGGCGGGGCCGTTTATTAAAAGTTCCGCGCTGTTGGCGCCTGAAAAGGCGGCGCCCGTAAGCTTTTCAAATTCGGCTATAAAGCCCGGTTCGAGGAAAAGCGAGTTTTGTCCGGGACCGCGCGGCGCGAATGAACCGGCTTTGACCATTTTCAATTGTCTGGCCGCCATTTCGGGCCATGGTTCGCCGCCCTGTATGCCCGGAACCGAGTCCGTAATTTCCAGTTCCGCGACTATATTTTTTATCAAACTTTCCCTGTAGTTTTCAGGGAGTAATTTTCTGATCGCGGGATTGCTGAGAACTGACACCAGAGTGGGTTCCAGAACGCCCGCCGCCTGTGCCCGCCCCATTTCGGCTATTACGATTTTTCTTGCGGCCGCCGTGGGGTTGTACCAGTTGTCGCGCAATATCTCTACTATCTTCCCGCTGAATTCCCCTGCCAGCCGCTTTTGCTCCGCCGGTTCCGGAGCGATCCGTAAGACGGGTTCCTTGGGCATCGGAATATCCGCCATGTAAGAAACGGAAGGTGAGACCGCTGTCCGGAATATGAGTTCCGTGTCAAATGGGGTGGTCCCGGGCTCGGAGGCCGCCGCGGCATGAGTATTGAAAACGAAAGATATCTGGAGCAGGAGTAAAAACGCAAGATACGGTATTGAATACTTTTTTGGCGTTAAATGGCCGCTGACAAAACCACTGCAGTGAACGCTTTTGCCGCAAAGTTTCATTTTAATTTCTCCGCCTAAACTTCCCGGGGTTTGGACTTGGTTCATATAAATGGTATGAAAAAGCCGCCCTGGACGGTATGAGGCCAAATACCTAAACATGCAAACTCTTTAGGCCTGTTTATTTTGGGCACTTGGGGAAGTTCCGCAAGGCAAAAATTATCGTGCCTCCGCAAGAACCTCGTCAGCTTTAGTTTTATAGCTGCATATCCTCCTGCGTGTTCCCGGCAAGAGTTGTTCATCGAAAGCAACTACTATGTAGCCGAGCGTTTTAATTTGTCTTTCATTTCCCGGTCCTGCGATTATGGACTGGAAAGTAGTTTGTCGCAGGATCAATGTATTATTTTTTTTCATAGCATCTATTTTTCTCCCATATTGGGGCCGATCGGCCCGCTTTCTTGCAAATTAATAACTGCTAAGGTAACCAGAAGTCAGAAAGGCCGTCTGACGGGCATAGCCCCCGATACGGCACAGCCATGGGCTAGAGAGCTCAGGCGACAGATAGATTCAGCTACTCTGAATTCTGACTCCTGCCTACATTTTACTTACGGGACTTTTTACTCCCCTTTATAAGCCTGCACCAGCCTCTCGGGTGAAACCACTTTGTAGCCGTTCTCGGCCAGCCATTTCACCAGGCGCTTGGAGGCCGTGCGGCTCTGCGGATGTATGTCGTGCATCAGTACTATGCCCTTGCCGCGCTTCGCTATCATGGATATTGTGTTCTGGTAAAGCGTTTCGGGATCCTTCGTGGACCAGTCGAGCGTATCTATGGTCCAGCCGACCGGAACCAGTCCGATATCGGAATATATCGCCCTGACCGCCTCGGGCGAAATGACGCCGTAGGGCGGCCTGAAGAAAGAGGACTTCTTGCCGATAGCTGAGGCTATGGAGGAGTTCACATTGCCCAGCTGCCTGAGGGTTTCCTCAAGGGAAAGCGCGGTGAAGGGTTTGCCGGATGGAGTGGCGTGGTTGTAACCGTGTACGCCGACAAGATGCCCGTCCGCCGTTTCGGCCTTTATGCGGATTTTTCCGTTGTCTCCAAGGTTGATCCCCAGCACGAAGAACAGAACCTGCGCGCCGGCGTCCTTCATGGAGGTGGAAACTTCCTCGGTCAGCGGCCCCGGGCCGTCGTCAAAGGTCAATATAACCTCACCCTTATTAAGGAAACCGTCGAATTGCACCAGAAAGGGCGTGTTGTTTTTGACGTAGTTTATCTGGCAGTAGCCCGGCTTTATGGGCACACCGCGCGTCTCTCCTTCGCGGATGCCGGAAAAATTAAAAACACTCTCCACCTCCGCCGTAACTCTCGCAGAAACTTTTCCGCCCTCTTTGGAAGGTTCCGGCTGGTAAACGGCGCCGGTTGCGCTGCTTATGCGGACCGAAAGGTTGTCAAGTATAGCGCGCAGGTACTTGCCCGTGGCCGAGTACTCAAGGAATTCGGAGCTGTCCTGCCGCGCCGCGTAGGCCTTGTCGGAAAAGACCTGAAGGGCCGAGTAATATTCATCGTATTGCGCCTTCAGCAAATTTATATCCGCGGAAACCGGCGGCACGGCCGGAACCGCAACGGAAGCGGGGGCCCGCGGCAGCTGCGGCTCCTGGGCAAAGACTGAAATAAAAGGCACTATCGAAAGAACAGAAACGAGGATACAGGTTTTTGCGTTCATTGTGTTATCTCCTTAATAGTGACACTTAATAATTTCCCTAATACTTATTTGGGCGGGGCGCCTTGCACGCAGATCGCGGTATTTGCCTTCCCGTTGGCGCGTACCAGGGCAAAGACGGTCGCGGCGTTCACTCTTGACAGGCGCACGCAGCCGTGGGATGCTACCTGGCCAAGCAGCAATTCATTGGCGGGGCTGGTGGCGTGCACGGCTATGTTCCCATTAAAAAATACGGAGTGGGGCATAGGCGCGTTGTTGTAGAGGCTGGAGTAGTGCATTTCCTCCAGCACGTCGGGGGAGAAGCATTTGCCGCTGCCCGCGGTGCGATGGCCCTGAACGCCGGAAGAGATCTTGAATTCGGTGTTAAGGGTAGGCGACTGTATCACAAGGCGCTGGCGGGTAAGGTCCACGGTCATGCGGACGATGGCGTTCTTTATCCTGTTCGGGTCCGTTATCTGGTAACGGTCGCGCTGGAAACCGAAAGCCGCATCCACTTCTTCCGGGGTATGCGCGTCAATGAATGCTGCGGGGTCGGCCAGGGCTTCATCGCGCAGAATTTCCACGGTCAACTGGCTCAGATCAGCCGCCATATTGCTAGTAGTGGCGGCCGGGGACACCTCCGGCGCCGCAGCCTGAGTTTGCAAAGCGGAGGCGTTTACCGCCAGATCGTCGAACGCGGGTGAGTAGCTGCCGGAAGGCATCGTTTGCCCCATCGGGCCCGGTATACACACTAGCGCCCCGGCGCACATCTCAGCGGCATACGCACCGCCGGTCAAACCCAACATAACAGCCATCGTCATTATTTTTTTCATTAATATTTCCTCCTTATCTAAAACCTCACGATATAAGTTTACCGCGTTTGCCGGTTAATTCCATGAGGCCGAAGAACCAGAGCAGCGTTGTTATTTGACCCAGGAGCGGCGGCTTATCAAAAACACCTATAGTTAAGCCGATGGTTTAACCGAAAAGAGGCGACTGGGGGAACCTTTTCCCATCCGTCTGGTTAGTTTTGACCTTCAAAAAAGCGGATGAACCGATCTATGTATTTGGCGTAATTCATGGCCGTATGCAAATGCCCCACGGTTGAGTGTATTACAACGGGATAACTTCCATATCTTCCTTCCTGGGGCCTTGAGAATGCTTTGCAAAGTTTTTCCTGATAGACATCAGGGATGAACTGGTCGTCGCGACTTATTACCATGATGAGATCCGCGGGATTTCTCAGACTCCCGAAGTCCAGGGGGTCCACGGTCATTGTTTTTTTCATGTAGGCCCTGAAATCTTCCAGATCGGCTATTCCCTCGATCTCCATTCTTTCATCCCTTGCGTGCTCAGGCGGAAAAAAATGGGTGTCAGTTATGATCCCGGGGATGTCTCCCCCTCCCGCTATCACTCCCGCTTTTTTTATCCGCTGTTCGACTCCGAACAAGAGAGCGGCCCTTATTCCGCCCATGCTGATCCCGAAGGCGTAGAGCTTTTCCTTATTCACCTCAGGGAATGTCTCAAGCAGGTCTACGCACATTCTTCCGGTTATGGCTTCCCTTATAAAAAGGTCGCTTAATTTGTTGAGCGGGCGGGTTTCATCGGTGAGAGATTCGCGCGCGTTGATGATCACCGCGTTATATCCCTTTTCCGCGAAATGCCTGGCGGCCCAGTCGCTTATCGTCTTATCGCCCGTGAAATGCATCGACACGAGTACCGTAGGGCGGGGCCCCGGCAGGTTTGTCTTATAGAACGTGCAGTTCTGCTTAAATTCACCGATCTGGCGCAGAGGATCCCTGATAAGGAGTTCAATTGTCTCAACGGAATATTTTTCATGGAAAGAGGCGGGGTATCTGGTAATGTAACGCATGTCCCCCTTTTGATAATCAAAGAGCGCCAGTTTTTTCAGGACCGTATCAGGGGGGGCGCCGATAGCCCCTGCGTTTTCCGCCTCAGGCAGAAGTATTGCAAGTTCTGTGCCCGGGGCTAAGGCTTTAGCCTGTTCAAGGGCGGTCTCCGCGTAAAGAGGCGGATTTAAAACCGAAAGAAGGATCGCAGCCGCAAAGAATTTTATCGCCTTATTCATCGAACTTATCCTCCAACCGATACCCAATCCGTATAGGCTTCCGGGGACACAATACCGAATTCTATTTCAAACCATGGGTATTATATCTCCGGATTTAACCTGTTAAAAAGCGTCAGCAGCAAAGCCTTGATAAATTTCACCCTGTCAAAATTTATGTAACTGGAAGGACTTACCGTGACACCGTGGTCCAGGCCGGAGAGCTTTACAAAGTTCGCGCCGGGAAGGAGGGCGCTGTCCACGGGGACCACCCCGTCGTTGCGCATTCCCTGCACCAGCAGTAAATCGCGGACGGGTTCCAAGGCGGTGTCAACCTGCCCGGGCACAGGGTCCTTCCATGTGGCCACCGCTATCACGGGAATGGTTGCAGTAATATCAGCTATGGCGGCGGCATTGGCGGCCATGTACGGCTTCCTGTCGGCGCAAGTGAGGTTTACCATGGAATCCCTGTTTCCTCCCATACTAAGTAAAAGCGTGGCCGCCAGATTGTTGAGATTATTATTTGAAATCACATAATCGGCTACCGGGGAACCGAAAAACGGGCTTTGCAGCGACACGAACCCCTTTACCTTTTTAAGCAGGCCTCTGTCGGAGATCAGGGCTTCAAGGGTGTCCAGTCCGCCTTTGCTGTGGCCTATCAGGATCACCGGCCGGGACGAAGCCCTGATAGCGGTGGAAACGATGGCGGAATTCGCCTTGACCGAGGATTCGGATGTCATACTGAGCCGCTCATACTCCATGCCCGACGCTTGAAGCCACTTCATCTGTTCTTCGAAGTGCTGGGCGGACTTAAGCGCTATACCTGGAATGTGCAGTTGGCTCGGGTCCACATCCGAAAGGAAGCCGGGCACAAAGATGACTTTGTACTTTTTGAGTTTTTTAACGACCGCCGCGTCAAAGCGTGCATCGGCATTTTCAAAAAAATTAATATATTCGCCCGTTACTTCGGTTCCCGGAGCAGTAATGAAAACCGGCTGAACCGGCAGCGGCGCCGCTTCAGGCGCGGTCTGCGCCATAGTATTAAGCGCGTCCAAAGCCGTTTGCCCGGAAAAAGCGAGGCCGGGCGCAATAATCAATAAGGAACTAAGAAGCAGGGCTGTTCTCCGCATCTGTTTGACAGCTCCCGTCTCCGACTTTGAACTGCCGGCAAAACTCATGCTTAATAGTGCTGATCTTCCCATATTTTATTACTCTCCTTATTTAATCGGTCATAGAGGCGGCTTACATGATCTGCACTGAGACTTTAAAGGACGGTTTAACCGAGACTACGACTTTTTTTACGCCATCCCGCCCGTCGATCCCAAAAGGCACATTTATAGGCCAGTCGAAGCTTTCAAAATCCGCCACGGTCACCTTTATTCGCACGGTTACATCGGTCCTTTGTGAATAAGCGGCGCAACCGTAACTGACCGGATATTTGTAATAGCTGAGCAATTCAAGCGTGGCTGGGCTTTTGAAGTAGGTCGGGTCGGAGTAGTTTAAAAAAAATGCCACATCGCTTTCTTTAGCGGGGCATACATTACCCTCCACCGTAAGTGTCAACTCAAGCGTGGACGACTTCATGCCGCCCAGCCAGTCAACCGGTTCGGTCATACTGGCGCTTTTAACCTCATAGATCGTCACTTTTTCGGTTTTTTCGACTATTATATTATTCTCGCCGAGTATCACCCCGTCGGGCATGGCCATAATAGCGGGAACCGCGAACAGCATTGTTATTCCGAAAGTGAATATTCTTTTCATATTTAATTCCTTCCCTGATTTGTTCGGTTTAGGTACTACATCCTTGAATTTCCCACTCTATAGTGACCGGACTTACTTACGGGCAACCGTAGGCGTTGCATTCGCCATTGTTGCTGCAGCCATAGGCATTACAGGACCCGTGAGCGCCATCGTAGCAGCCGTAGGCGTTGCACGTTCCGCCGTGATAACCGGAATTGCACGTAGGACAGCCGTAGGCGGTACAGGTGCCGCAACTGCTGCATCCGTAAGCGTTGCATTCTCCATTGTTGCTGCAACCGTAGGCGTTGCATTCCCCGTTGTTGCTGCAACCATAAGCGTTACATGACCCGTGAGCGCCATCATAGCAGCCATAAGCGTTGCATGCTCCGCCGTGATAACCGGAATTGCACGTAGGACAGCCGTAGGCGCTGCAGGTGCCGCAATTGCTGCAGCCGTAAGCATTGCACGTTCCGTCGTGATTACCGGAAGGACAGCCGTAAGCGTTGCATTCTCCGTTGTTGCTGCAGCCATAAGCATTACATGACCCGTGAGCGCCATCGTAGCAGCCGTAGGCGTTGCACGTTCCGCCGTGATACCCGGAATTACACTTAGGGCAGCCGTAGGCATTACAGGTGCCGCAACTGCTGCACCCATAAGCGTTACAAGTGCCGCCGGAACCGGAATTTTTACCAGCCAGGTTTTCAGCCGGCGATCCCAGTTTCATTTTTGCTGTGCCGACATCGGTTGCGGCCTTAGCACTGGCCGCTGCAGGAACCGGTGCGGTTATAACGGAATCAGGCGAGGCCTTAAGTTGCTCCATCGCGGGCTTGGCATAAGCTCCGCTGACCAATCCAATTATTACCGCCGCGAATATTATTGTTTTTTTCATGTTTTAATCTCCTTCGTGCAATCCGCATTTCCCACGTTTTTAATATATTACTCGACGCCAACCAGATTGTTTTCTCCGCACAGCGACCCCGGAAGAGTCTTCTTTGGACAACACTAAACTGTTTTTCCGGACGCCCGGCCCCATAGCAGGACAAAGAATTACCATGTATGGAAAAACTACTTTTTTTCGTTTGACACTAAACCGTATCCGATACCATCCTCCAGGCCGGTGACTTTGAGTATCTCATACTTTCCGTTTTGCTTTATTTCAACGGTCACAGTTGCAGAAGGGCGGCTGAGTGTCATCAACGATGTGGAACCCGTGTCGCCTTTATAATAGGAGCGACCCATCAACGTGCATAACACATTGTATATGGGCGTTGGCTGCACAAGACCATGGTAACCAATTTCCACTTTATCCACCTGAATATCCCCTGAACTGTCTCGGTTAACTTCGCCTGTTTTCGCTACAGTTATCAGATCCACCGCATGAGAGGGGGTATCCGCCAGGCTGTCCAGTGAAATATAATGCCCGCTCTCAAAAAGTCCGGCCAGTATATCATATGCCTGCTTATTCACTTCCGCAGCACTAAGAACTGCTTTTGCCGGTGCCGGGACAATCGGACTTGCGTTTGCCGCCGGAGCCTGCGCGGCAAGAGTTTCGAGCGCATCGTTTGCGTAGGCGCCGCCTGTCAAGCCCAACATAACCGCCATCATCATTATTTTTTTCATTGTTATTTTCTCCTTATTTGTTTAGTCCTGGAGGCGGCTTATCGCGCAGCCCTCAAAACCTCATAATATAAGTTTACTCCGTGGGCCGATGAATTTCCTGAGGCCGAAGAACCAGGTCCGCCCTGTTATTTGACCCAGGAGCGGCGGCTTATCAAAAATACCTTTGGTTAAGCCTATGGCTTAACCAATACGTAAATTGCCGGACTGGCTAGTCCGTAAGCATCGCCGGATCCGCGAAACGCGCGTGCATCTGGTTCACTTCGGCTATGTTGGCGTCGAAACTATCATCCTTGTTATTAAAGAACTTGTAGTTCTGCGTCACATCGGCCTCGCCTTTCACTTTCTTGTCGGTATGGACGAAGACCTCGGCGGAAACGTTCAGCGGGTCCACCAGTTGCAGAACAACCTTAAGAAAATCCTCGTAGCTCAGGCCGCTCCCGGAACTGCCGGCGGCCACTTTGGCGAGTTTTTCGGACTGCTCTTTCCAGCCGGAGACATCCCGCACTGAGGATATATCGCGTATTATCTCCGTGGCGCCCAGGGCCAGTTGCTTCACAACATCCACCGGTTTGGCGGGGTTCTCATAGTCGGCGGAAGTGCCGCCAACGCGTCTGGCGGCTTCTATTGAGTCATAACCCACTTTGCCGTCCTTGTTGATGTAGAAAAGGTCCATGACCTTGTCTATGATGGCCGGCACCTCCTCCCGCATCATGTTCATATACGCCTTCATGATGGCCCGCGCGGGCGCCGCAATGATAGCCTGCACGCCGCGCTCGCTTATCAGCAGATTGAAGTTCATCACGGCCGTCTTATAGTACTTGAAAAAACCGCCCGTCCCGGGGAAGATGCTGTCGGTGGGCAGCACATTGGTCTCGTTCGTGCCGTTGCCGTTCACGCCGACATAGCGCAGCACGCCGCTGGCTTGCTGCAGCATGTCGCGGGCTGTGCCGTCGCTCTGCCTGACAAAACCTTCGTTCTGCTGGTACATCAGCGCGGGAAGGGTGGTTTTTCCGTCCGCCCCTTCTTTATTTACCACATAGACGGTCTTCTGTGAGTTATACTTCACTTCCGAACCGAGGATGGGCAGGTTTACGGATTTGCCGTCCGAAATACGGGTCCGCTGCTGCACGTGCAGGGTTTCGCCTTCCTTATCCATAGACTGGTAGCGGTTATATGAAGCGCTCCAGCTGAGGTCCTGGGCATGCACTACCGGCACCTGCAAATGGATGTTATTCGAGTGGCCGTGGTAAATGTCGCTGCCGGCAAATCCCGGTTTTGACCCGACGGCCTGGCCGGACTGGTCCGCCACGCCCGCCAGATCTCCAAGGCCGTTAGAGGTCTCGTCGTTCTCGGCGAAGTGGTTGAAACTCAGGCCCAGGTCTATGAAGCGCTTTAGTATGCTGAAGTCTCCCAGCATGAATTTTTCCAGCGCCGCCATCTGTTCCGGATCTTTGGGGTTCAGGACGAACTCGACCAGCAGCTTCTTGCCGAAGGTGCGTGAAGACCCCAAAGAAAGCTGGGTGGCTATGTACCTGTTCACTGCATTGGCCCAGGTCCTATTTATAAAGCTGGCAAGGATGTTATCCGCGTTCCACAGGCCGAGGTCGGACATGGGGATCTGCACGCTGGAGGCGGAAGCGCCCACACTCTGCACTGTCACGCGGTCAAGGCGGACGCGCAGGCGCAGGTGGTTGTCGTCCATACGGTAAAGAGTGACGGAGGGCCTGCGCTCCTTGGTCTCCCCGGCCGAGATGGAGACGTTTATCATCTCGTCTATGGTGGCGCCCATGCTGGCGCCGAAACCAAGGTGCAGTATCAGCGGCAGTTTCCAGATCTCCCCATTCTCCATTTCGGTTATGCGCTTAGCCGTGGAAGGGATAGCGGTTTTGACCTCATAAAGCTTAACAAGCGTGCCCAATTCTTTGCAGTAGCGGTCGCTTTCGAGCGGCCTGACCACCTGTGACTTGCCCTCGATCTGCCCGGTGATGTTGACGCCCAGGCCCTGTACGCCTGGGACTTGCAGGATATTGTTTCCGAGGGTGAGGTAAAGTTTTACATCCACTTCATCCACAAGGGCTATTTTCTCGTTGGGGAATTTCATCAGATAGCGGCTAAAACCGCCGCCCAGCCCCAGCACATTTGCCAGCTTGGCGTTTTCATTAAGTTTTAACTGGGCGGCCTTGCAGAGACTGTCGCCGGTGCCGTCTTTGAGCTTTTCCCAGAAATGGTCAAAGTCGCTTGAGACCGGGGCGCCGGGTGAAACGGTGGGGGTCTTGAGGTCGTTGGACTCTATGTTAACGTGATTGGTGTCGAATGAAACTGTTCCGCTTAAAGTTGAAGCAGGAACGGAAGCTTTTAACGAATCAAGAGCACTTTCCCCGGCGTAAGAAATATTAACACTGAACAACACCGCCGCCGCGTATAATGATCTTTTCATGTTTTATTACTCTCCTTGATCCAGCTCTGCAAGCTTTGAAATTTTAAATTTAGTTGTTATTTTTTATCCATACAGACGGCCAGTTGCGGCGCGATCTGGGAATCGAACACTTCAAGGTTTATTTCCTCATTCAGGGTTACCAGAGAGGCCTTGAAACCTTTGTAATAGGATTTATGCCAGGCATGCGAGTTATCAATGAGCGCGATATCTTTATTGATCTGCAGTCTAAGGTCCGGACGGGTAACGCTAAGCTGCGCCAGGTCGTACTCGGGCAGCCCCAGGTCCGCGTCTATCTGTATATTGCTGTCCGCCGCCGGGATGGCGTTGGAAAAAGGGTCCCTTGAGGCCCATATATTCTTCCAATAGCGGAGATTGGCCGGCTTTGAAACCGCTTGCAGCAGGCCATGATTCATTACCTGGTAGCCGCAAATAAGATCAATAGCCATTACGCGGGGCACGAGCGGAGTGCCGATGGTTATGAATTTATCTATTTTCACATCGGGCCTGATCTTGGCGACCCGGTGCAGGACATCGTGCATTATAACGGCGCCCCAGCTGTGCGCCAGAATATAGATCGGGCGGCCGGTGTTTTTATAGGTATCATAAACCTGCATCAGCTGCGGCACGAAGCGGTCCAAGGCGTTCTGAGTGTCGCTGAATGTTCTGGCCCATATAAATGGGACAACAGTGATAGCGGCGCATGGGGGCAGCTTTGTCAGCCTGTCCTGCAGGTAGGTGTCCGGATCATGCACACTGGCTCCCTCCGCCGCGCTGATCATTCCCCCCGCTATATTCTTGGAAGCCAGGCCGGCCACGGTCACAACAACGGGTATTTCCGCGGCCATGGGTGCGGCCGGAGCGGGCATTTCGATACCGACCAGTTCCGAACTTAAATTTACACCTTTGCCGCAGTCAAAATCGGGGGCGGCAGCCGCCGCGGAGGCAAGTATGCAGGACAGAATTGTAGTCAGCATTGTTTTTTTCATGGTTTTCTCATATTTACTTAAAAATTGCCGGTTTATCACATATCAGTAGCTGGTCATCATGCCCCAGAGCCGCTTGTTCACCTGTACGGACGCGACGGACGTGTAATCCGTCAGCCGCATAACTGTCACCGGGGCGAATTCATACTCCATTTCTATCCGCGCGTAAAGCCCATCGCCGTTATCCACGAGTTCTTTCGCCTCAAGCCCCACTTTTTTCAGTACGTTCATGACAGCAGGCAGGTCGGCGCCTTTCCTGAATTGTATGACGAAAGGGCCCTTCCAGGTTTCCGTTTCCGGCATTAAGAAAACCTTGCGCACGTCAAAGTCGGCGCCCTGTGCCGCGGGAGCCGGAACGGCCGGCGCCGCGTCAGGGGTTTTCAGATCGGAGGCGTGTACCGCCAGATCGGCGAATTCAGGGGAATATTTGCCGGAAGGCATCGTTTGCCCCCTCGGGCCCGGTATACACACCAGAGCCCCGGCGCACATCTCAGCGGCAGACGCGCCGCCGGTCAAACCTGACAGAAGAGCCATCATCATTATTTTTTTCATTAGTGTTTCCTCCTGACATAAAACCTCATAATATAAGTTTACTCCGTGGGCCGATGAATTTCCTGAGGCCGAAGAACCAGGTCCGCCCTGTTATTTGACCCAGGAGCGGCGGCTTATCAAAAATGCCTTGAGTTAAGCCTGTGGCTTAACCGATCTTCCGGGGCCGGAGGAAATTCCAAAAACCGGCCGGGATAACGGAATCGGGACCATCCCGCTTAAAAATACGGCGTCCATGCTTTAACCGCCTTGGGCGCCGTATTTTGCCGCGACAATGTTTTAAATCAGTCCGCGACGGTATTATCGTACTGTTCGTAAGGCTCAAGCGGCCAGCCGGGACCCTCTTCAAGCTCATCGGGCGTCGGATTCAGCCCGACAGATTCATAGGCGGCTTCGGTCAGGCCGACGCAGTCGAATTTATCCGGCCCTTTCTGCGTTGAGTGCCAGGTGTCATAAGGTTTGTCAAGCTGTTTAAGAAGCCAGGAAAGTATCCCCGCCCGCTGTTCCCCGGTGGGCGGCACGGCCGTTGTCCGGTTGCCGTAATAAGGATGTCCCGAAATAAAAATATCCATGGAATCCTTGGTCACACCTCCGTATGTGCTGGTGGCATGTATCATCATCGGCATGCCGTTTTCCATGCCTGTAAAAATAGCCGTATGGCCGACGGGCAACCCCGGACTGAGTAAGCCGAAATTTCCTTCACGAAAAAGCAGGTCGCCTGGCGGAATTGACGAAAAAACCTCATCCTTGAATTCCTTATCCGTTCCCCGCCTCGCCGGATCCAACTTTTTAAGGGCGGCCAGAAGATTCAGGCGGACGGTGTGGTCGGCGGATGCCAGCATAGCCTCAAAAACCGGAACCGAAGCTCTGTCATGCAGTTCGCCAAGAGCCCATATAGCGTCGATCGCGGAGAACCTGTCGGCCTTCACGGCAGAGTTGGCCGCGCCGCTGAGCCCGGCGGCGGCGCGCGGAGAACAAAGGTAAGCCTTGAGTTGTTCCGACTCCGTACCCGCGCCGGGAACGCCGTTTGAAATTTTCGCCCTGTTCAAAACTCGGACTAGAACGGCCTTCCGTTCCGTGACAGCCGCCCTTTTGACCGCGGAAGGCAAGGCCGCCGGCACGAACAGATCAGCCCCTCTTTTCGCCGTCAAACACCTCAGTTCAGCCTTACTGCGCAATCCTTCCAAGTCGCCGGAGCCTGTTTCAGCGGCATACGCGCCGCCGGTCAAACCTAACACAGCCACCATCATCATTGTTGTTCCCATTAGTGTTTCCTCCAAATTTGAAACCGCATGACATAGAACCTAGAGCGGGCTCAGTCGTCGTCCAGATGAAGTAAATAACGGTTTGCGGCAACGGCGGCCATGATGCCCAGGTAGGTTACGGCCCAGATCTCACCGGCAAGCGCCGCCGTGGAAACGTCCAATATGGAGATCGGAAGCAAGGCAAAAACAAAAACCCCGGAATTAAAGGCCAGCTTGGAGGAATCAGCGGCTATAACGCCCGCACCGGCGCCGTGACCCGTGTCCCAACCCAGCCTTTCCGCCGCAGTTTCAACACGGGGGAGATTGCTTACCTTGAGCAGACCGCCTAAGCCCGCACCGACAGCCGCTTTTGCAAAAGCTTTGGCCTTTTTATAGCCGTGAAGCTCCCCTTCCGAATAAGCCTTCCAGTTTTCCCTGCGCATATCGTCCCAGTAAGCCACGGCCTGGTTGACACGGCCATCCCGGCCCAGCTCAGCGGGATAATCTGAGGCTGGCTTTACGGATTTGTCCGCCTGATGATTAAGCGCCGGCACGGAAGAAGAAAGCGGTTTGGCGGCATGTGGGAAAACAGGGGTCATAAACCCGGCCGGTTTAGCGGCATCATAGGAAACGCCCTGCGCAGCCGGCGCGGAAACAGAGCCCTGGTCCATGGCGCCGTCGAAAAGCCTGGCCGAGGCGGACTGGCTGCAGGAACCGGCCTGGGCCAAAGAGGAAATTTTTTCAAGGGAGGCGGATCGCGGCGCGCCCGTGGCGGCAGCCGCTTTGATTTTTTGACATCCCCCTCCGGCAAGGTACGAAATTTCGCGGGAAAAGTCGTCTCTCAGGTACTTAACACCGGCCGCCGCGTCAGCCGCGTTCAGCTCGCAAACTGCGTAGCGGACAAGCAAGCCGGAAACCCTGTCTTTTTTCTCGGCAAGGGTCCGGGCGGCCCCGGGCCCGTAGGCTGCCTTTATAACTGCAAGATTTTCCGGCGTAAGCAGCGCCACCGCTTTAGGAGACTCGGCGGCGCTCCAGCGGGCCTGGCCCAGAGCATATATTGCGGCCGGTTCCTCCGCGCGCACGGACGCGGCACCTGTCACGATCAAGCTCCCTAAGATCACCGCGCTTTTTAAAGAGATGAATTTCATGAATTAACCTGAAAGTTTCAGTTGAAACTTTCCCTTCGCGGAGCTCAGGTGCGCTTCGCGCGGCATACTGGCCTATGGCCGTGCCGTAATAAGCGCAATGCGCCTCAGACGGCCGCCCTCGCAAATTCTGCGCGCAATGCGCTTGATTTGCGACCCGCAAAGCGGGGAATCCTGCATATTTTTATCCCTAATGTTTTTAAATGAGAATAACCCTGAACTGCAGGATTCGGGTTAAACACCTTCAGTTAGGCCTGTGGTTCAACCGTTTGGCCAGACTACTTAACGTGGATCCCTTCCATGCGGAAACCAACGGGAATTTCACGGTCGGCGTGAGCGTAGGGCAAAAGCTCCGCGGCATGCTGTGTCGCGTATACGACCCTGCTTTTGTTCTTGTTGTACCATTCACTCGCCGCCAGCGTGCATAACGGCCCGCCCCAGGCGCAATCGCCCACTTCGCCGATGAATTGCCAGATATGCTGCGGGTCATAACTGTTATATAACCTGTTCTTATAACCCGGATAAGTCCAACTCCCGCCCAGGCTGCCAAACACCAGATCTGACAGCTCCACCTCGCGGATTTTGCCGGTTTCGTCCGGGATCCCGCCGATAAGCCGCTCGGAAACCTCGATATTAGACCTGAACTGATCGTCTATTGAATAGTCGTATTTGCCGGCCATCTTCAGCAAAGCCATGCCGTAAGAAGCGCAAACGCCTCCGACCGGAGTATTATCCCCATTCGCGCGGCGCGCCATATAGGTATTGTAGGGATCCTTGGTCGTGTCAAAGTAAAAGATCTTTTCCGGCGGAAGAGCCTGAAGCTGGGCCAGTGTGGTTCCGGGCTTATAATGAAACCCGCTGTAAAATCCCACCATCTCTTTAATTTTGCCGCAAGCCTGTGAGTCTATCTCCTGCTCCCAGTACCGGGGTATGTCCCTGCCGGAGCTTTTATAATTCACCAGGCGCCAGATGTTCTCTTCGCCGTTGGCCAGGTAACCGTCCACAAAAGCGTGGAACATCGATCCCATCCCAAGTTTTTTATTGACTAAAACATCAATGTCGGCGCTCATCATTTTGCGGCCTACCATGCCGGTCCAGACATCGTAAACGCCGCCCTCAGGCAGAGTGCATTTAACATGCGCCTCGACATGGCCCACGGCGGACTTATAATTGTCGTCGACCGTCCCCTCCTCATTAAAATCCGAAACGAACCCCGTTTTTGTCGAATAGAGCTGTTTTTTGAGGTCGGAACTGAGCATGCTGCCAAGCATGCCTCTGGGCGAAGACCAATCCTGCTTGAAGGTAGGCGGATATGCGTACACCGTAACGACCCCGACTGGCGGCTGCTCGGGAGCGGGAGAGGCCGGGCTTGGGACAGGGACCCCGGAAACGGAGCCGTCCAGTTGATCAAGAGCGGAAATCCGCGCTTCAGCCGCCGAACCATTCACACGCAGCAATAAACCCGCCGCCATGACTAAACCCGCGATCGGTAATATTTTTTTCATTGTATCCCTCCCGGGGCTATTTGCCCGCTTATTTACAGAGCCATTCCCTGTGTTGGTCAAAATTATCAACCCAATCGTCAACTTCGGCCGTCCATTTCGGGAACCACTTGTACCATAGTCTGAATTCTTTCCAGGCATCGCGGGCCGCCTCGCGGACAGCCGCTTTATCCTCTTCATTCAGATTGGCCAAGCCGCAGGCGCGGGCCCTGATGGTTAAAGCCGCGACAAAGATCCCGGTCCTGTCGTTGCCTGCCAGACAATGGACATATATCTTTCTGCCGGCTTTTAACTCGTCCGCCGCGAACTGAAAGCCCTCGCGGAAACTGGAGCTTTCGCGCCAGCCGAACATATCCATGGGCAGCTTGCCGAAATTTCTGCAGGTCAGGCCGTACTTGGCGCATTCCGCATCATTCACCGGATGAATGGTCTGAAGACTTATAACAGTTTGCACCCCCACTGCCTTCAGCAATTTATACCCCATTTCATTCGGCTCGCCTTCAAGCGGTCCGCCGCGGAACGCCATCTCATCCATCATCCTGGCGGCCGGAGTGGCCGAAAGTTTTATAACGCCGAAGTTTTTAATGGGAAATTTATATTTATCCTTATTAACCGGCGGACGCTCATAGCCTAACTCGGCCACCGTATCCTGGAAAGCGTCATTGCCGGCAGGAGGTTTAGGGGAGTTTTTGGCATATTCCAGAAATTCCTCCAAGCCGGCATAATACGAAGACTCCGGCTCCGGTTTTGGAGCGACAGTTTCGGGTGAACTGATGGGTGGCAGGCCTTCCTTAACCGCCGTCCCGCCTGCCAGAGCGGAAAGTGTTGAAAGTTCATCGGCATACGCCCCGCGCATCGGCAGGGCTGAAGCTGCCAGAACCATCATTACCGTTAACGATTTTCCTGTCATCATATTTTCATCCCCTTAGCAATAACAGCCGCTGAACGATCCTCTCGCTTATTTGCAGAGCCACTCCTTATTTTCCGGAAAATTATCCACCCAGCCTTTTATCTCTTTTTCCCAGGACGGAAAAACATGGTTCCAAAAGCCGAACTCCTGCAGGGTGTTCATCGTATTCTCCCGTAATTCATAGCTGTTAAAACTCTTCCCGCAGGCATAACTTCTTATAGTTAATGCCGCCGCCAACGCGCCGGTTCTGTCGGTTCCGCCCTGGCAGTGTATATATATTGTTTTACCGGCCTGTAGTTCCGCCACAGCGGCTTGAAAAGCGTCCAGGAAGTATTTGTTTTTATGCAGAATGATGCCGCCCAGCTCCCTGTCGCCAACCGTAACTCCGCCTAAAATATCAGGGTCCAAAGCCCAAACAGGATGGTTTACGCACTTTATGCCGTTTGCCTCACACAGCTTATAGTTAGGCTTGGTCATATTCCTTATATTTATTATGGTGTCTACTCCCTGCTTTTTAAGGAATTTGTAGGTTTCAGGGGCCGGATTGCCGCCGCGATATGCTATGCCGCGCAGGTCCGAGTCTTTGGATATATTGATGCGGCCAAAATGCATGGGTTCCGCCGGGTCTCCGGTATGTATCAATCCGCCGACGGATTCCGGCTTGGGGGGAGCTTCCAGCGCCGGAACCCCTTTGTCAATAAGCATCGTAAGCAGCGTCTTGATGAAATCCACTCTGTTGAAAGCCGGGTGCTCGACTTTGATGACGGTGGCAAGATGATCGAGGCCTTCCACGGCTATCTGGTCGGCGCCGGGCAGCATTTCGCTGTCGACCGGAACCAGGCCGTCGCTTTTGACACCCCACTTGAGCATCAGGTCGCGGGTAGGTTCAAAGAGCGTGTCCATAACGCCTTCTTCTTCGTTTTTCCACGCGCCGAAAGAGATCGTGGGGATGGCGGCGGTTATCTTTGCTATTTCAGCGGCGTTGTCGGCCTGATAAGCTATGCGGCTTTTAACCGACAGGTCCCTTACGGACTCCATGGAGCCGCCCATGGCCTTAAGCACAATAGCGGTCAGGGGAGACATAAAGGCCCGCCCCCGCAGCACCCAGTCGGCGATAGGGGTGCCATAGTAAGGGCTCTGTATGGAAACCATTCCCCGCACCTTACCGCGCAGATAAGGCCGCCGGATCAAAGTTTCCAGGGTATCCAGTCCGCCTTTGCTGTGGCTGATGATTATAACAGGCTTGGGCGAGAGCGAGATGGCCGCTTCTATTAAATTTGAATTGTATTTTATGCCGCTTTCCGACTCTATGTTGACTATGCCTGCGTCCAGACCGTTGGCCCTGAGCCAGGTGATCTGCTCATAAAAATAGGTAGCCATCATGCCCTGCCCCGGCTTGATCCGGTCCGCGCCCGGCTTATAAAGCAGGCCGGGATCCACGGAAGGGTTGGTCAGGAAGCCGGGCACGAAAAGTATCCTGTAGCCGGCGAGCTGTTTGTACTTTACATCGGCCCTGGAGCCGGCGGAAGAAACCGCGCTGAGAGTGGCATTGTATTGCGCCGTGACATTCTTCCCGGACGGTTTTATCGACTCCGAAAACATGGGGAAAGGAGTTTCGGGCGAGCTGACGGCCGGCAGACTTTCCTTAACCGCCGTTCCGTTCGCCAGGTCCGTGAGCGTTGACATCTCGTCAGCATGCGCCCCGCGCATCGGCAGGGCTGAAGCCGCCAGAACCATAATTACCGCCAGTGATTTTTTTGTCATCATATTTTTTTCTCTTTTATTGCTCTCCTTATCAGTTTCGTCCTGCATGCGGCTTCTCGCACTGCGTTTAGAACCTCACGATATAAGTTTACCCCGCCCGCCACTGAATTTCCTGAGGCCTAAGAACCAGAATTAACTTGTTATTTGACCCAGGAGCGGCAGTTTATCAAAACAGCCTTTAGTTAAACCAATGGCTTAACCGACATTGCACTCTGGAGTATTAACACGAACGGATCTTTGCCGTCAGTTCAACCCGCCAAGTTCCGTAAGCTTCGTAAGTATCTGAGCGGCGGTTTCCCTGTCCGGGATAACTTCGTTAAGCGCCATGGCGCGAAGCGTGCCGCCTTCCATTTTATAGACAACGCGCGGATCATTCTGAAGGCCGCGGCGCACCTCCGTATCGGTAAGGCTCTGCGACCTTCCGCCGGTAAAAGAAACAAGAGAGGTGTAAAAGGGGATCAAAGAGGGCAGGAAGGAAACGGTTCTCTGATACGCATAGAGTTTTGCCGCTTCCGGCGAGCGCATATCCTGGGCTGTTTTGATCAATTCCGCTTTGGCCCCTTCAATGGTTACCTGCCGCCGGTCCGGGTTAAACCTGACCCCGCCCCAGTCCGGAGAGGCAAGCAGTCCGGTCGCGATAATTTTAGTCAGCCTACCCACCGGCTTCAATTCGGGAAGATGCGTGTTTCCGTCTCCCGCGTTCGAAGAGTAATAATGATCGCCGGATGAGTGCCCGTCTTTTTGCGAGTTCCCTACCATGGCCTCATGGCTTCCGGGAAGCGTCAGCAGCCATACTTTTGTTCCGGGCTCGGCCGCCGGAATAACAGGCTCGAACATCTCGGTCCGTTCGTCTTCGGAATATATGCCGACGTAGTTCTTTACCTTCCCGCTCAGCAGATAGGTCCCTACAGGAACCGACCCGTCGCCCGGCACCGGGTCCAGCGCCAGGATATTGACGGCTGTTATCCTGGGGTTGTTTTTAACCTTATCCGCGGTCATCATCGTCAAAACCCCGCCGCGGCTGTGGCCCACCAGGTTAAGAGTTACCTCTCCCGTGACAGAGGCCAGAACGGAATTGATATAAGTTACGGCTTCGCTTACGCACTTGTCCCAGCCCCTATCCGCCAGGAAAGAACTGGGAAGGGCTTGTCCATACAGGCCTTTGTTTCCCACGAAATTCATATCGATCTTTCCTTCAGGGGAGGCTTTCGCGGCGTATGAGGCGGCAGAGCCGGGTTTGGCGTCCGTTCCTATCCCATTTACTACGAGTTTATAGGAGTCGGCATTCTGCTCGTAAAAGAGGGTTGAAACCAGTTCAGGCGACCAGAAACCCGCAGTACCATCCGGGCTGTGCGCATTTTCGGCTTTCCACCAGTCCTTTGTTATGGCCGTGCCGCAGAAATAGATAGTGATCGCGTTCGTCCGCGCGGGCTTGTCCGGGGTAACGGCAACGGTATCCGCTGCGGCCGCGGCTTTCAGGTCCGAGGCTTTCACCGCCAGAGCCCCGAATTCGGCTGCATACGCGGAGTGAATCGGCAGGGCCGAAGCCGCCAGAACCATAATTACCGCTAATGATTTTCCTGAAACCATACTTTTTCCTCCTGTTACCGCGATTTCGTTTACATGCTTACATCCACAACATACCGGTCTGCCGGGAGTTTTCAGGGTCTAGTTCCCGGTTGTCAATTCAACAATGAGGGAGCTGTCGTCAAACCTGAAACCGGTCAGGTGTACCTCCCCGACCAGATTTTCGGGCAGGACGCGCTTCAGGACCGCGGTTGAAATGACGGAGTGCAGCGTCCAGGCGGCCTTGTCATATCGGGAAACGATCAGATCGTCGGCGCTAAGAGAACTATGATTCGCAGCCAGGCTTTCGTTGATTGCCTCCCTGATGGCGTCGGTTATTATGCCCATTACATCGGCCATCGTATTCTCGGTGTTGAATCCAGGCCCGGTATCGGGCGTGGGCAGGGCCGCCGGTAAGCCGATGCTGCCCGGGGTAGGCGACCCCGAGGCGTGTAATTGTACGCGCTGAACCTTGACCGCGAGTTTGTCTTTGTCCTCTAAATAGGGTTTAAGGGTAATGACCGGTTTTATAATAATGCCGTTAATGTTTAAGCGGATGTTTACGACCTTAAGCATTTCACCGGACCGTTCCAGCGCGGGCGCGGCAGGATTTATCAGGGAAAGCCGTTTCTCCGTGAGCATCGCTTTATTTATAACTTTGAATGGGATCCTTATGGAGAGACCTATTCCTATGAGCTCGTTCGGCGCGGCCTTGTGGACCCTGGGCAGGGGAACCGGCGCAGCCTTAAACTCAGTCCCGCGCAGGTTATCGGCCGAAACCGAAGAAAGGTTAAACTCCGAAGCGGACGCCGGCCCCCCTAAACAGAGGACTGCGGCTATCAGAATGTTCATCGCTGTGATCTTTTTTATCAGTTCGTTCATAATTTCATCTCCGTTTCACCGGCTTAAAACTCAAATCCAAGGTACATAAGACCCCGCTCTATCTTCATTTTATTTATCACCACTCCCTTGCCGAAGGAGGGCAGGAAGGCGCTGTTCTTCAGTTTAAGTTCCACGGTGTTTCCATCCACTTTTCTGATAGCCATAGTTTGGGCAAGGTCCTTATTGGCCATAACGTTATTCACCATCATGGCGATCACTTTGCTTTGCAGTATATCGTTAAGCTTCCCGGGAATACCGAAACCATAAGCTTTATCAACCGTCACTTTTTCAAAACGGATGGCGATAGTGTTAGGCGCGGTGAGGATAGGCGTAAATTCTATAGTGGCGTAAACATCGAGCTTTACATAAGTCGAGTTCCGCATGGAGTTTTTAAAAGCCACTTCCACGCGGCCGTCGGCGCGAAATCTGACCCCCCCGTCGTAGTCCTGCGGAGCCAGGTCATAATCTCCGCCTTCAGCGCACTTGCGCAGAAAATTAGTGAGCAGGCCGTCCGAAAGCGCCAGGTTGTAACCGGGCAGCCGGTCTATGGCGGCGCCGGAGCCGGCTTTAACTCCCAGGGTAAAGCCTGTGTCGTCAAAGCTGAAGGCGGTCAGGCTGACATTGCTGACAAGGCCCGGCAGAAGCGGGGCCACGAAATCAGGCTTGATCGCGGCGCGCAGGGTCCAGGAAGCTTTGTCATAGGTGAAGGAAAGCACGTCCTTCGCCCTGAGCCGGACCTTATTGGCGGCAAAAGACCCGTCCATGGATTCGATCATGCTGGCGGTCAGGCCGTCGGCTATGGCGGCTATAAGGTCGTCTTTGTTTACCTGCTGGATACGCGAGAAAGGAGGCACCGACATGCCGGCGATAAGGCCGCTTTTGCTGAGGCTCTCCATCCCTTTGGGCCCTAAAGCCACATCCGCGTCCGCTTTAGTGAACCGTATAGCCAGGCGGTTCTCCCCTTCAAATGAAGGTTTGATCAAAATGGTCGGTTCGATATCCATGCCCTTGTAGTCGACGGTTACGTTGGTAAAAACGATGTGGTCGCCCTGGCGGAACAGCACCGGCTTAGACTGGTCCAAAACTTTCATGATAGCCGCTAAGCCGACCATCCGCTTGTTGAGCTCGGAAAATGGGATTTTTACGCTCATATCCAGATCCAGCGCGAGGGCCGTTTTGAGGTCCTTGGGAATGGAAGCGACCGGCTCGGCCGGAGCAGGTATGACGGCGATGGAAACGTTATCCGAATCCTTCAAGTCCGCAATGGAAACGGAATCAAGATTAAAACCGCCGGCAAACCCGCCGGAAGCCATGCACAGGAAGGTTATTGCGGATAAGATCGTTTTTTTCATGACTACCGCCGCATATGCTGATTTGTTCATATATTCTTACTCTCCTTAGTTGGTTTCGTCTTGCATGCGGCTTGCCGTGCAACCTTAAAACCTCATGGTATAAGTTTACTCCGTTGGCCGCTGAATCGCCTGAGGCCGAAGAACCAGAGCCGTCGTGTTATTTGACCCAGGAGCGGCGGCTTATCAAAAACGCCCCTGGTTAAGCCTATGGCTTAACCGATATGGTATAATCGGGATATGAATAACGCCAAAGCATTCAGCAGTGTTCTATCTAAAATCAGGAAAGAACAGGGCTTTTCAAGCGCCCATCAATTCTTCAAGAGCGTCGGGGGCAGCAAAAGCCTGGGGCTTTCCTTCATGAGCTACTGGGATATGGAACGAGGCAAGAAATTACCCAAGAGCTGGCGCCTCAAGGCGATCATGGCCTCTCTGGGTATTGCGCAGTATTCCCCCAAGGCCCAGGAACTGGTCCGGGCTTATTTCAAGGCGCTCTCAGGCTCCGATGAACTGCTCCATACCCTGTCAGCCCCGGCCTCTGCCGGAGTGGATCTGCCCAGCAGGGACCTGGCTGAAGCGGCAACCCATAAAGCGCTCTCGCAGCTCAGCGTCCACCTTACACTGGAGCAGTGGAAATTGCGCACACGGGATATGGTGACGCACATCTGCCAGAGCTACCTGGCCGATACGGCGGGCTGGGTCACGGTCCGGGAAATGTCGGACGCGACCAAGTTTAAGCCGGAAGCGATAAGGAAGGCTCTCAAAGCGCTGGCTTCCGGAGGGCTGGTTGATTTTTCAAAGGATAAGGCGCGCGGCCGGTTTACGGGAAAAATTATCCAGCTGCTGCCCTGGACGCCGGCGACCGCGGCTATCAGGGTCGCGCTGCGCAACAATTGGAACATGTGGCTGGCGGATTCCAGCCTCGCCGCCATGAAGAGGCAGACCGTCCGCATGACGAAGGCCAACCTGAATATATACCGCCAGCATCTGGAAAAAGCCGTAAATCTGGCCGCCGTCTATGGCAATGCCGAGGAAAACAGAGAAGACTCGGCCATCTATCTTATTGACGCCAGCATATTCCAGATCATTCCCAGACACTAAACCGCCGCTTCTTCAAAATTGAAAAAGGCGGGAGGGTTTTACGCCCTCCCGCCTTTATTGTTCTTTCTTCAGAATGTATCTCGGACAATTCAGAAGCGAGCGTTCTGCAGCGATTCGAACATCGGCTGAACCCTCATCCAGGCTTTGTCGGCGTTGAAGCTCGAAGGCAACGCTTTTCCGGCCGCGTTGGACTGGAATGCGATGGTCTGGATACCGAACATGGTCGCCATGAAGTTGTACACCTCGCTGTAAGCGATTTTGAAGTAACCCTTATCGCCCCATTTTTCGGTCCAGCTGTTCTTACAGATGAAAGCCTGCTCCGCGTCGTCATAACCGACCAGGATGATAGCGTGGCCGCCCAGCTTTTTGCCGGTGGTATAAGAGTAGACGCCTGATTTATAGGCCATAAAGTCCTCGTAAACCATCATAGAGGTGGGGATAGGACCGTACTGAACAAGGGCGGCTTTCATGGCGGCATCATCGGGCCAGGAGATAGTGCCCCATTTGTCGGCTTTATAGGCCGTAGCTTCCCAGCCGGGGGTGGCGGAACCGCAGGTTCCGTCGGTCGCGGTGTAAGGATACGCGGTTTCAAGCGGAAGGCCGGTATTCACTATATAACTGCCGTCGAGCTTTCCGCCCTGGCAGGAGCCGATGCCGCTGCAGGAAACCAGTATCTGTTCGGCCAGGTCCAGATTCTCTCCGGGCCTGTTCTGGTTGATCAGCACATAAGACTCAAGCGCGCCGGTCATTCCGAAAGCCCAGCAGGAGCCGCATTTCATCTGGTCCCTGACGGGAGTCACGAAATTACCGTTATTGTTTCTCCAGTCAATGGCCGCGGGAACTTTACCTTTCTCAACGGTAAGGACGGGCGCCCCGATCATGGTTTTCAGATTCAAGCCGACGAGTGAACCCCATTGATCCCTGGGCATCCTGGTCACTGCTGTTTCACCTGCGACCCATTTCGCGCCTTTCTGCTTAATCGCTTCCTGTATTTGTCTTATCTGCTCGTTTATCGTGCCGGTAAGCCCCGCTTCCTGGCTGAAAGCCGGCATATAGCCGATGCCCAGCATCAGAAGAACAGCCGCTCCGGAAACGATACTCCTCTTCGTTTTTTTCATCTTCATGTTTTCTTACGCTCCTTATTCTGTTTAGTCTTGGATGCGGCAGGCGTTATCATGCAGCGCTCCAAGTTTAAGATATAAGTTTACCCCAATTTACCCATGAGTTACATGAGGCCTTTGACCCAGGAGCGGCGGCTTAATAAAATGGCCTTTTGTTAAACTGACGGCTTAATCGTATGTTATGCCCGCCAAGGCATTAGGCAGCGTTCCCGGCGATATTTACCGGAAGGGGCGGACTTTAGTGAAGTTTATGAAGAAGAATGGCAGGATATTATAGTTGCAGTAAATAATAGACCGGATTCGCCAGGCCGTCTGAGGCGCATAGCCCCGCCCTTTTGGACTGAATAGTAAACCCAAAAGAGCGGGACATAGCGCCTGTACGGCACAGCCATAGGCTAGTAACCTCTGCCCAGCTTAGATACCGTGTCGCTGAATACTCCGCCTACGCTGTTGGAAAGAAGAGGCGTGAAGTTGTCTTTGAGGGTGTAAATATTCAGCAGCAGCAAGCCGCCCAGCACCACGGCGTTAAAAACCAGATTATCTTCGGAATTTTCATCGCACATCGCGAGAATTGATTTGCCCAGCCATAACCCGCTTGAAGCCACCGAAAGCACAACCCCCACCCATTGCCATTGAAGCCCGCATAAGCCGCTAAGGTAATCCCCCCCGCCGGCGCAGGCGGCCATAAAGAACGGCAATAAAAACAGAAATAAACGACTTCTTTTCATGGAGATACTATACAATACTTGCCCCGCTCTTTTGGATATATACATCGAAACCAAAAGGGCGGGGCTTGCGTAGGAGGGGAAACCACTATGTGGTGTCCCTTAAGCTGTTGGGAAGGAGTCGACATCAAAGCACGGTGTGCCTCAGACGTAGGGGAAACCGCGGCGCGGTGTCCGCCAGTCGCGGACAACGCCATAGGCCCGCGACAGGCCAAAGGCACTGTGGGTAAATCCCCTGGAAAGGGTCCCGCCAAAAAAACCGCCCTCCGGTCCCCCGGAGGGCATTTACCACATGACGTCCCCTTAAACCTTGGGACCTGAAGAAACTCCTTCCCTAATCGCTATTCGCCATTCGCTATTTGCTGTCCTTTAGTCCGTCAGGTCCGTGGGTTCGGCGAACCGCTCCCTCATATGGGTTACGTCCGAGATGGTGTTGTCGAAGCCGTTCTCGCGGTTGTTGAACATATTGTAGTTCTGGGTAATGTCCGCTTCACCCTCCACGCGCTTGTCGGTGTGGACGAATATCTCGGAAGAGATGTCCTTTACATCCACCATCTGGATGACGACTTTCAGAAAGTCCTCGTATTTCATCTCGCCGCTGGAGGCCACTTTGGCAAGCTTCTCGGATTGCGCTTTCCAGCCGGATTCGCTCCTAACGCTGATTATTTTCTCTATGAACCTGGTGGCCGAGTAAGCCAGGGTCCTGACAATGTCCAGCGGGTTGGTGCCATTATCGCCGTTGTTGTAATCGGAGGCGTTCACGCCAAGGCGCTTGCTTACGGCATCATAGTCATAAGCCACTTTGCCTTTCTTGTCTATGGTGAACAGGTCCATTACCTTGTTTATGATCTCGCCCTCGGTTTCGCGCATCACGTTCATGAAGGACTTCATTATCATCTGGGCCGGCGCGAAAACAATATCCTGCACGGCTTTTTCCGTGAACACCAGCTTGAACGACATCACGGCCGCTTTATAGGTTTTTGAAGGCTCGGGCTGATTGTTGTCGCTGTTGTAATTAGGCTCCTGGGGCGGCAGCGGAGGGAAGATGCCCGCGGAAGGCAGCGTGTTGTCCATATTTACACCGTTGCCCTGCATGCCCGCGTATTTCAGCACATTGTTGGCCTTGTCTATCATCTGGCGGGCGGAGGCGTCGCCGTTGCGCAGGAAGCCCTCGTACTGCTGGTAAAGCATCACGGGCCGCGAAACCTGGCCGTTTGCCGCTTCTTTATTCACCACATAAACATCTTTCTGCGAATTGTATTTTATCATCGTACCGGCTAAAGGAATGTTTATGGAATCGCCGTTGGATATCCGGGTCTGCTGCTGCACATGTATGGTGCTGCCGTCGTTATTCAGCGACTGGTAGCGATGATAGGTGGAAGACCAGGTTTTCTGGTGCGAATGAATGACGGGTACGTTTATATAGAAGTTGTGGCTGTTCCCGTCATAATGGTCGGACCCGGCGAAGGTGGCATTGGCGTTCACCTGCGAACCGGCTTGAGCGGCCAGCTGATCTATGTCGCCCACCCCGGCCTGCCCGCTGGCGTCTTCGGAGAAAGTGTCGAACTTCAGCCCCATCTCGATGAACTTACGGATGGTACTCAGATCGCCCTGCACGAACTGAACGAGCCTTTCCACCTGCTCCGGGTCATTGGGGTTGATGTAGAACTCAAGCAGCAGTTTCTGGCCGCGGGTATGCGCGTAGCTGCAGGCCAGCTTGAAAGCTATCATCTTGTTGATCTCGCTCGCCAGCGTGCGGTCCACGGTCTTGGAAATAAGGTCCTCGCCGGTCAGCAGGCCGATGGCGCCTGCGGGAATCTCAACGGTATTGGCGGAATTACCCACACTTGTTACCTTCACATGATCTATCCTCAGGCGCAGTCTTAAATTGTTGTCGTCTATTCTGTAAAGGCTTACCGCGGGCTTGCGCTCTCTGGTTATGCCGGCGCCTATGGAGATATTTACCGCCTGGCCGGCCATGGCTCCTATCCCGCCGCTAACGCTGTAGCGCACCACCACGGGCAACTTCCAGATCTCGCCGTTCTCCATCCTGCTTATGCGCTTGGCGGTTATGGGGAGCACGGTCTTCATTTCATAAAGCTTTACCAATGTGCCCAGTTCCTTGCAGTACTTGGTGCTCTCAAGCGGCCGAACTACAACTGACTTGCCTTCCACTCCGCCGCTTATTCCTACGTTTAACGCACCGACATTGGGAACCTGCAGCACTTCAGTCCCGATGGAGGCGCTAAGGCTTAAGTCTATCTCGTCTACCAGGGCCAGGCGGTTATCGGGGAAAGCTTTCAGGTATCTTTTAATACCGCCGCCCAGGCCCAGCACATTGGCGACAGTGTAGTTCTGATTAAGCTGGATCTGCGCGCTTTTGCAGAGCTTGTCCATCCCGCCATCCTTAAGATTGTCCCAGAAGTTGGTCAATTCGTTGGACGAGGTGGCGCTGGAAGGAACGGGAACGGAGACTGGCGCCCGGCCATCGGTTCCGTCCTTGGTCTGGTCCTTAAGTTCGCGCACTGAATCGAACAGGCTGGCGCCGCGATAAGCGCCGTCAAAGGCAAGGTCAGAGGCTTTAGCTCCAATGTTGGAGGAAAGCGAAAGTGCTACCGCCGCTAAACTGATTTTGGATAAGGATTTAAAGTTCATCACGCAAATAGTATACAGCGCGGGCGAGGTTTATGTCAGTGACAAAAAGCCCACCCGCGGGGTATTTTTAGCCCCATGCACAGGTAGGCCTTGGAATAGGATATTTATGGGCCCTCGTATGGGCCCTTCTAGGTCCTTAGGTCTGGGCCCGATAAGGGCCCGGTTTACTACATAATTCTTCTTACATAATAATCAAGAAACCGCTTAGCCTGAATCCTGCAGTTCAACCGGGTTTCCATTTAGAAATCAGGTGAACAGAAGTATTGCAGGATTCCCCGCAGCAGCGGGTCGAAAACCAAGCGCAATGCGCGCCAGGTTTTCGAGGGTGTATGCCGCGCGAAGCGCACCTGAGCTCCGCGAAGGGAAAGTTTCAACTGAAACTTTCAGGTTAGTTTAACACCACCGCCGCCCTGGTATCGTTGTCAGGGATATCATCATTGTTGACATCCTCGGGGGTAGTGTTCCCGTCCGCGTCCATTACGCGCACGTCCAGCTCATACTTGCCGGCAGGCAGGGGTTTGAAATTCACCGCTCCGTGCCACCAATAGGCGGTTATGGCCCCGCTGAACATAATACCGCCGTCCTTAGGCGGATAAAGAGCGGCGGCGCCTGTTACGGCCGTTCCGATAAACGAACCGTCCCTGTACACATTGATCTTATAAGTAACATTGGGCGAGCGGTTCTCGTAAATATTGAAATTTATCTGGTATCCCCTGCTCTCCCTGCCGCCCGATTGCACCGAAATCGTGCTTACCGAGAGGCTCTGCACCAGCGGCGGCAGGCGTTTTGAGGCGGATTCCAGCACGCTCACTGTGGCGACTCCGGAAACCGCAAGCTGTTCTAAGCGTATCTCAGGGTGCGCGGTGGTCCAGGGCTGATTGTTATTGCCGTGCGAATTATTGTTATTATTCGGAGGAGGCACGGCATACATATCCCAACCCCTGCGGCCGCCGTAATGCCCCCAGGGTCCGTAAGTCACATCCTGGCCCAAAGGCGGAGCGTCAGGCGCCGTTACCCAGTACTGCAGGCCGGTTTTAGGGTCTGTCCATCCTGGAAGCTTGCTGCGGGTCTCATCCTGAAGAGCCTGATAATATTCCCAGGGCTCCAGTTCCCCGTTATCGCGTTTGACGGAAATTTTCACGTCGCTGCCGTAAAAACCCTCAAAACTGTCGCTTATGCCATGCTGTATATTGGCCGCGTGCGTGGGAACGCCCTGATCCTGCGTGAGATGGCAGATAGTGCCAAGCCGGGAGTAAGCTTCAGGGAATTTAAAATGCTCATAGTTCCAAAGCACTCCGCCTTTGCTGAAAGGGGTATTGCCGAACCATATCTCCCGGACCGGGCCGCCGTTCATTGTGCTGTTCGTATGCCCGCTTTCGTCTTCGCTGCCTTCAACAAGGAGATCTTTAGCGGCCGCCATATCCGGAAAAGCACCCCTATCCATGAATTTAAGAGCGGCTTTGGCGATATACTTGTGAGTAGAGCCGAAAAAAGTCACGCTATACCACTTTGTGCCCGACCCAGGCGTCGGCGGCGCGGGGACAGGGGCCACGACCGGAAGCTCAAGCCTTGAGCCCGCTTTGTAGCCGGCGATCAAGTTTTCGGTGTTTTTTATGTCTTTTTCAAAATCAGCCGCGGACAGGATGCCTGATACTGCAAAAAGCAGGGTTGCTGCTATTAACAAGTTGTTTGATCGCTTTGCCATGTTTTATCCCTTTATTTCAACCCGTCAGGAACCGCAGCCTTGCTCGGCTGCGGTTCCGGGGCAGGTTTTAGTCTGACAACTGGCTGGATTCGTAGTGGTCCATGGTTTCTTTAGCTCCATCCACGCTGGCGAAGGACGGATTGTCGGCGTTATAGGAATACTGCACCGAAATATCGTTCCTATCTCCGGCCTTCTTTTCCGCCTGGTACAGCAGTTCGGCAGACACATCGCCGGGGCTTACAACCTGGACCAGCACTTTCAATATTGCTTCGTACTTCAGATCGCACTTGCCGCCGCCCGATATGACCTTTGAGAGCATATTGGCCTGGGCCTTCCAGTCCCCGGCGGTGCGTATTTTTATAATATCCGTGACCAGCTGCGTCGCTGTCCGGCAGAAGGAAGATATCTGGCTCATCACGCTGTTGTTCTGGTTATCGCCAACGGCGCTAAGGCTCGCGCCGAGTACCCTCTCAAGGTCGCTCTGCTTGTTCTTTATCTTGCCGTCTGCCCCGATGGTGGATACCGACAGGACTTTCGTCATGATCGCGCGGGAAGCCTCGTCAAGTGAGTTCGCGAACGCTTTTATCAGAATGTTCGCGGGAGCGGCTATTATGTTCGCTACCGCATTCTCGTTGAAATTTATGGCGAACGCCATAAAGGTGGCTTTATAATGCTTCTCTCCGTCCGCGGTGGAATCGGGGCCCTGGGTCGGCTGTATGGCGTCCAACGGTATGGCGGCGGTTGAACTGCCGCCTTCGCCCTGCGTTCCCACGAAGCGCATTATTTCATTGACGCTGTTCAGCATCTCGCGGGCCGACTCTTTGGTGTGCCTTATCTCGCCTTCTTTCTGCTCGTATACCATCACGGGGGCGGACACCTTTCCGTCAGTTTCTTTGTTGAACACAGTGACTTCCCTTTCGGTGTTATGCCTGGCCACCGTGCCCACGAAGGGGATGTGGATCAGGTCATGGGCGGTTTCCCTGGATTGCTGATGGACATGCAGGGTCTCATTCGAGCCCGGGGTATGCACGGTCTGGTAATTATGGGTGTGGGTGTGGGAATAGTCAGTTATCACGGGAACGTGGATGGTGAACTCAGTCGCTGATTCCTTGTAGCCGTTCTGCCCGGAGTAGGTGGGCGGAAGTCCGAGTTTCTGGTTCCACTCGGCCTGCATCGCCTGAAGCTCGGTCTCATCGGTCGTGCTGTTGTGGCCGGGCAGTAAATTCACTCCAAGTGCCAGCTTCGCCAGGGCGCCTATATTGCTCAGTTCGCCTTTCGTGAGCAGTTTAACGAGGATATCCATCTGTCCCTTGTTCTGGGGGTTGAGGACGAATTCCAGGAGCACTCTTTTGCCTTTGGTGTTGGAATGCGAAATGCCCATGCTCGCGTAGGTGTATTCCTCAAATCTCTTGGCTATCGCATTTGCCGCCACCGTTCCGGCGAAATTCCCGAGCTGCGAGGTAAGCGCGCCGCTCAGGTTGTCCAAGCCGGTCACCACGGGGGTTATTGTGACTCCCACTGAGGCGCCATAGGAAATTATTCTGGCCTGGTCTATGCGGAGGCGGACGCGGAGCTCTTTGTCGCTCATTTTGGCCAGTGATATGGTCGGAAGGCGCTGGTTCTCCACGCCGAAGGAGACGCTTACGCTTGCCGGACCATAGCCGCCGGACACGGTGGGGCTGAAGCCGACCCACAGGACGACGGGGATCTTCCAGACTTCCCCGTTCTGCATCGCCGCGAACCGCTCGGCTTTGAAAGGAAGAACGGTCTTATATGTGAAAGCATTGAGGATCTGCGGCAGCTCTTTGCAGGCTTTGGTCCCGCCGAGCGGCCGGATGACCATCGAGGAACCTTCCAGCCTTACGCCGCCCGTTATCGAAATCGCCGCGCCGGCGTTCTCGGGCAGCTCGTACAGATCGGACAGATCAAGGAGGGTCTTTTCGGCGCCGAACTCAAATTTAAGGCTGGCTTCGTCCACCAGCGCCAGCGTTTTGTCGGCATATCTGTGGAACCTGCGGTTCGCGGAGCCTGTCACAGTGCCGGTTATGTCGGCTCCGTAGGCGTTTCCGAGGCCGTGTTCCATGCCGTATTCTACGGGAGGGATCTGATGCAGTATGTTCTCGCAGATATCCTTCTTCATTACATTGTCATACAGGTCATCCCAGAAATTCTGTTCACCGGCGCCAGGGGTCTCAACCGTCTCCGACTGCCAGGTTGGGACTTCAGGCGCTGATACCGCGGGGGCGGCTTCGGCTGCTCCAAGTCCCCGGGCCTCTTTTGTAAGTGATTCAAAAGCGTCATATTTTCCCGCGGCGTTCGCGCTGCCGTAAACTGATATAAGGAAAGAACAAATAAGGATATATAATGACTTCATGCTTTTTGGCTCCTTCACTGCGGATTTGGAATTTATCTCTGTTGCCATATCAATAGTATAGCGCCTGGAGTAAAACCCCAAAAGTGTCTTAATACCCTGATTCCGCGCAAAAAAGACCCATATAGATATAGGTATTATGTATAGGCCTTACGGTAAGTAATGTGTCCAAACCTATGGTTCCGTCACCTGCGCCAGGCGGCGGGACTATTTATTGGAGGCGCCGCCATAGGCGGGCTTTTCTTCTCTGTGATTTCCTTTAGGGTAATAAGCGGGTGACGGGGCGGGAGCTCTATATGATCAGACGGCGCCCCGCGGGCCTTTTGGCCCTTTTTGAGAAAAAGGGCGGGGCAGGTCCCGCTCTTTTGGATTTAACGGTCAGCCCAAAAGGGCGGGGCAGGCCCGGGTGGGTCGGCTATTTGGGAGTTGGTTTTCCGGCTTAAGGTTATTTTACGGAAGCGGGTGCGGCGGCTATGCTGTTAAATACGGGCCTCACGTTCCCGTAAGTATCCAGAAAATCGGCGGCGATGAACTCCGCGAGTTTCTGGGAATCAAAAGGATTGATCCTGGGAGCTATAGCGCCTTCCTCGCGGTCAGGGGTGGAAAGGTCGGTCATAAAATACGCATTAGCCTGGTCTTTATTCTGTCCCGCGTTCGTCACGAAATAGGTCAATCCGAATTGCATCCAGTCCCCGCCGGTGAAATAAACCTCTATCCTGCGTTCTATCCCTTTCGGGTCCATAAAACGGAATACCTTTATGATCCGTGAATTTTCTTCAGTGTGGATCATTTTATATATCCCGGGATACGAGGAAACGACTTCGCCCTGGTATGTGCATTTTTCGGTTATATCGGTAAGCTGAATATTTCCGGCTGCGGCCCGTGCTGCGGAAGGTGCGGGAAGCGTGACGGCCTGGTATTTTTTCAGGGCGCCGTTTATCGCCGGCGCGAGCTGCGCGTCGGTATTGGCGATAACGGTCTCAAGCGCGGAATTGCCGACGCCGGACTGCGCGAAAGCGGAGCCGGACAGGGTGATTAATGTGATACACGAAACGAACTTAGTTATTTTTTTCATAGCAAGAAGCCTCCGAAATATAATTTTTTATTATATTCCCGATACTTTGTGCTAAGTTCCGTTATAGGTGGGGGAAACTTAACGCGCCTTCCAAATATTATCCGGGAAGGACATCACTGCCTCGGGTAGTAATAGGTCTTTAAGGATACCCGCGCAGCTTGTAAGATACGGAAACCACTGTGTTACCCGATACTGCTATAAGTTTATTATAGCAAAGTTCACAGATCCTGTAAAGCTAATTATCTTACCTGATGACATATTCCTGCGTACCGCTAAGGTCGGTCCGGTAAACGGTCGCGCCGACGGCTTGCAGATTGGACAAGGTCACCGGCGCGGGGAAACCGAAAGTATTGCCAGCGCCGACCTCAATATACGCGTATTTCGGTTTTACCATATTCAGGAAAGCGGAGCTGGTGGCCGTGTTGCTGCCGTGATGGCCCACTTTAAGGACGTCCGACTGCAGCTGGCTGCCGTAGGTGGATACCAGTGTGGCTTCCACATCCGACTGCATATCCCCGGTGTAGAGAATGGATTTGTTATGATAGGTTACCTTCAGCACAATAGAGCAGTTATTCAGTACCGGGCCCGAATTGCTGGCCCCGGGAGTGGGACAGCTGTTCAGCACTTTCACCTTAACTTCGCCGGGGTCCCAGTTCAGGTTATCTCCCGGCGCCGGATACGAAACTTTAACTCCCATACCGCTTATTTTGTCGCGCAAAGTTTTCGCGCCGGCGGTGCCGGTGTTATCTTCACGCGTATCATAAAAATTGCTTACCTTCGTATGGCTGAAAACGTAATCAAGCCCGCTGTAATGGTCCAAGTGAGGGTGTGTCAGCACCACATAATCAATTTTTGTAACATTGTGCTGAGTGAGGAACTGGGAAAGCGGGGTTGAAGGATTCGGGCCGCCGTCTATAAGTACATTTTGGCCGTTGGGCAGCTCTATGTATTCGGCATCGCCCTGGCCGACACTTATGAAGTACGCGTTCAGGGCCTTCGCGGGCTTAAGAGGGCTGAGAGCGGGAACGGCAGGGATGGCAACGGTGTCAAGGGGGGCAAGAGTTGTGAGAGAATCGAAGGCAGCGGCGGCAAAAAGATTTGCCCCAAGCGAAGAGAAAAGAAGTCCCGAAGAGAGGGCAACAGCGGCAAATAAAGTTTTCAGGTTCGCGATTGCGCTTATCTGGTTTTTTATTTTCATGAAAGCTAAATAAACAACGCCGCCTTTTTTCAGGGTGTTATCCTGCAATAATAATTTAACTCATTAGGTTCCGTATTTTAAGGGCCGAAAGGCCTATGTTCCCATAGGCTTTTGGTGGATATCGCACAAAAGCAGAATTTATTGGGTAATTCGGGGAGATGATACTTAATTCCAGGTAAACAGGTATTGTGTCACCGTATTCCCATCGCCCCGGATTAAATGAAAAGACCATCCTAAAAGGATGTCTAAAATTCTTGAGCGGGCGACATGAAGCGGCAGCGACCTCTCCCCATAAGGAAGATTCCCATCGCCCCGGATTAAATGGAAAAGGCCATCCTAAAAGGATGCCTAAAATTTTTGAGCGGGCGACATGGAGCGGCAGCGACCTCTCCCCATAAGGAAGATTCCCATCGCCCCGGATTAAATGGAAAAGGCCATCCTGAAGGGATGGCCTAACTAAAACTGGAGCGGGCGATGGGAATCGAACCCACATCTCAACCTTGGCAAGGTCGCGTTCTACCACTGAACCACGCCCGCATTTGCCGTTACAACGCCTTACACCTCAGGCGCTTTGATATTTTATCAAAAAAAGACCGCTTTTTAAAACTTATAAGTCATAGCCGCGCCGGCCGCCCCTTCAGGAGAAATATACGGAGTGACATTAACAGCCGAAATATCTTTCGGCCCGGCGCGTCGGGCCGCGGTGCGCCCCCCGTAAGCTATGGCACGGCCCACGCCGTAGCCGACCGCCAGGCCCAGCGGGTAATCGCTGGACCAGTGCGCCCCGTTGTTTATCATCTGGAAACCAAGCGCGCAGAGCAGTGTGTAGCCGACAGGCTTCACGTATTTTTTTTCCGGATAATTTTCAGCTATGACCGTGATGGTCATCATGCCGGTGGCCATGTGCCCCGAGGGAAAAGCGTCGTAGCGGGAACGGTGACGGCTGAAAGCGCCAAAACCCGGAAAAAACCGCCATACCGCGCGCGGCGCCGCGGCGGCGCCCGGCTCCTCGCGGCCGGTAACGTGCTTTAACGCCTGCGTGGCAAAGCCGGTAACGATCAGTCCTTCGGCCAGCTGATAGCCTGTCTGGCGCGCTCTCCAGTCGCCTTTGAGCCGGCCGTAAGTTTCAAACCCGCCGAAAAGGCCCAGGGCTACCCAGCCGTCGCCCAAAAAATACATGGCCGAGCCAGCGTCGGTCGGCCCGTCCAGGATGGACATACCGCCAATTTTAATAAAAGTTCTGCTTTTGTCCTCGCTTGAGATACCGATTTTTTTGCCGAGTTTGCGGGTATGGTCGTATATTTTCCGGTCGTATTCCATCAGGACAAGCGTGGAAGCGGTTATGGCGGCAAGCCAGGGAAGCTTTTCTTTTTTAAAGCTGTCCGCAACAAAAGCGCCGAAGTCTGCCGGAGCCGAGCCCAGTGTTTTAAAAAGTCCCGGTTCGGCGTAGGAAAGGGAGGAGCCGTCTTTAAGGGTATATGTCCGCGACGAGATTTCCTGCGCGGAGGCCGCCGAAGAAAAGAGTATAAAAAAAGCGGCTAATACCGCCCCTATCCTCTCCCCCCTATATGCTAAACCCTGCTTTTTACTCATCCGCGCGCCAGTTTCCACTTTGTTCCGCCGGAGGAATCTTCTATCAGCACGCCCTTGTCGGCAAGCGCCTTGCGCAGTTCGTCGGAACGTTTAAAATCTTTGGCCTTGCGCGCCGCCTCGCGCTCTTTTATGAGGGCGGCCAGTTCAGCCGGCAGTTCCTGGCGCTCCGCGGCGGCAAAAAGGCCGAGCGCCAGCACGTCTTCCGCGGCAACCGCGAAAGCCAGCCGCTGCGGCGCGGGTATTGAGACGTTTTTAAGAGTGTCCCACAGGCCGGCCAGCGCTTCCGGCAGGTTCACATCGTCGGCCAGCGCCCCTTCAAAATCATTGAAATATTTAGCGCTCCTGTCCGCCGCGGGAGGCTCTCCCTGAACCTCGGCCTTCAGCTTCGCGGCCAGCGCGCGCAGGCCGTCCAGGCCCCGCGCCGCGGCCTCAAGCCCCTCCCAGGTAAATTCAAGCTGCTTGCGGTAATGGGTGAGGAAACAGTAATAGCGGTAAGCCAGTGGGTCGTAGCCTTTCTCCGGCAGTGTTGAAACGGTAAGGAATCCGCCGGCGGATTTGGACATTTTTCCGGTGTCGCCCATCACCAGGAACCTGCCGTGCATCCAGTACCTGGCGAAGGGCTTCCCGGTGGCGGCTTCGGACTGGGCTATTTCGTTGGTATGGTGTATAGCCACGTGATCCTCGCCGCCGCAGTGGATGTCTATGGTCCCGCCCAGGTGTTTCATAGCCATGGCGGAGCATTCCAGATGCCAGCCCGGAAAGCCGGTTCCCCACGGAGACGGCCATTCCATCTGCCTTTTCTCTCCGGGCGTTGAAAATTTCCAGAGCGCGAAGTCGTGAGGGTTGCGCTTTTCGGCGTTAGCCTCGACCCGCGCTCCCTCCTGTATTCCTTCTATATGGCTTTTGCCGGCAAGCTTGCCGTAATCCGGCAACTTAGCGGTGTCAAAATATATGCCGTCGCCTATGCGGTAGGTAAAGCCTTTTTTTTCAAGCTCGAGCACCAGCTCTATCATTTCTTTAATATATTCCGTGGCGGGGCAGAGCACGTCGGGCATAAGGCAGTTGAGCGCCTTGTAATCCTTAAAAAAGGCCTCGGTGTAGAATTTGGCTATATCCCAGGCGGATTTGCCTTCGCGCCTGGCGCCCAGTTCCATCTTATCCTCGCCGGTGTCGGCGTCGGAAGTAAGGTGGCCCACGTCGGTGATGTTCATAACGCGCTTCACTTTGTAGCCGAGAAACTTCAGGGCGCGGACCAGGCTGTCCTCAAAGACGTATGTGCGCATGTTGCCGATATGGGCGAATAGATACACCGTGGGGCCGCAGGTGTAAATACCGGCGGCCTTTTCCTTTAAAGGCTTAAACAGTTCTTTTTTGCGGGTCAGGGTGTTGTAAACGGTCAAGTCCATATCAGTTGTTTTTTAAAGCGTTTTTTATTTTCTTATCCAGGGCCGAGTAAAAAGCGGAACAGAGTTCGGCGCCGTAGCGGGAAGCGTATTTTTTCCTTATGACACACGATACTTCCACTTCCGAAAAAGGATTGACCGCCCCCCTGGGGGAGAGCGTGTAGCTGAAACCGGCCTCCGCCGGAGTGTCCGCCGAGCTTTTTAAAGCGGACTCGTAACTTTGGGCCACAAAATCCGGCAGGGCGGCTTCAAGTTCCGGGTCGGAGATCTTAGAGAGCGCGTAGCTTCGGGTTTGAAAAACCACCGCCCGCTCCCGCGCGGAGGCGGGCGCGCCAGGTCCCGGCGCGGCGCAGGCGCAAAAAAAACACAAGAAAGCCGCGGAAAACAACGGAAAGCGAAGGGCCGCGGCTGAAAACGACGGAACGCGGCTGAAGGTTTCCGAAGAAAGAATTTTCCTTATTTCCGCCGCCTTCTTTCGCTTTTCCCGACCTTCTTCCGCTTTCTTCGGCTTGCCGCTGCCGTCCATTATCATTTAACCACGCTTGCCACGGCGTAGCAGACTATGGCCTCGCCCCGGCCCACTTCGCCAAGGCCCTCGCGGCTTTTTGCTTTCACGCTCACGCTTTCGATCTCGATCTTAAAAATTTTAGCGAGCGATTTTCTTATCTGGTCGTAATAAGGCTTCATTTTCGGCTCTTCCGCCACTATGGTCACATCCAGATTGACTATTTCGGCTTTTTTAGCCTGCATGATCTCAAGGGTTTTTTCGGCTATATTCACGCTTGAAATACCCATTATGGTAAGGTCGGTGGGCGGAAAATAAACGCCTATCTCGCCGGCCGCTATTGAGCCGAGAAGCGCGTCGCAGACAGCGTGCAGCACCACGTCGCCGTCGGAATGGCCAAGCAGGCCTTTCGGATAATCCAGCTTTATGCCGCCCATTATAAGGGGCCTGCCGCCGGCCAGGCGGTGTATATCGTAGCCGAAGCCGAACCTGGCACGCGGCTGCGTTTTTTTAACTGCTTCTTTTGCGTTCATAAGAGCCTCCGCTACTATCAGATCCTCGGGCGTTGTGACTTTCAGGTTTGAATATTCCGAAACCACCGCGGCTGGCTTTACGCCCAGGATTTCCAGCAGCTGGGAATCGTCGGTATAATCCCTTTGCGGCCGGGACGCCTTAAGCGCCCGCGCCAGCAGCGCCCGCCTGTAGCACTGCGGCGTCTGCACCGCCATATAGGCCGCGCGCTCAAGCGTGGCCTCAAAAGTTTTACCGTCTTTTGAAAGCTTTTTAACCGTGTCTTTGAGCGCCACGCCCGGCACGGCGGCGCCGGTTTTTAGCGCGCGCGAGAGGCATCCGGCTATCACTTTACGGCTCACAAGCGGGCGGGCACCGTCGTGCACGGCCACAACCGCGGAGCTCGCGGATACTTTTTTAAAACCGCTTTTAAGCGAGGCCGTGCGGTTCGGCCCCGAGGGCGCCAGTTTCACGCCCCTGCTCTTCCACCAGTCGCCATGCTTCTTAATGTTCTCCGGGCTGAGAACAAGGACAATTTCAGAAAACAGGCCGCTGTCCTCAAAAGCGGAAACGGTCCATTCTATCATGGGCTTTGAGAGCAGGTTCAGGTACTGCTTATCGGCGCCCATGCGCGAACCCGTGCCCCCGGCGAGAATAAGAGCGGTTGCCGGCGGCCTGGCGGTTTGGCGGCTTGGCGGCTTTTTATCGCTTTTCTTCGCCATCGTATTCTTTATTCTTCGTTATTACTCAGTAGACAGAATTCAGAATGTAGAACCTTTCTCTTCTCTGTCGTCCTCATTCCGACTACTGTCTGCTGGCTACTGAATTCCGCTTCTTGGCTACCTGAGCAGTTACTGTCGGTTCCCGGGTCCTGCCGGGTTTCGCGAGCCCTTTACCCTTGCGAATATTATTCTGCCCTGTGAGGTCTGAAGGATGGATTGCACGGTGGAATCCACTTTTTTACCCACGAAATCACGGCCGTCCTCCACCACTATCATGGTTCCGTCGTCAAGATAGCCGACCCCCTGTTCTTTTTCCTTGCCGTCTTTCATCACGAACACCGACATATCTTCTCCCGGCAGCACCACCGGCTTCAGCGCTATGCAGAGATCGTTAATGTTCAGGGCCACAAGGTTTTCAAGCGCGGCCAGCTTATTGATATTGAAATCCGTGGTAATGATAGCGGCGCCAAGCTCATACGCTATACGCACGATTTTAAGGGAATTATCGTTCAGTTCTTTTACGTCGCGGTCTATCACGCGGAAAAGTATTTCCTTTGACTCCTGCAAACGCGCCAGGATATCCAGCCCCCTGCGGCCCTTGGCCCTTGCTATGGGCTCGCCCGATTCCGCCAGCGCGTGCAGTTCCTGCACCACGAAACGCGGCGTGATCACGGAGCCGGTTATGAAATGTGTTTCGCAGATGTCGATCACCCGCCCATCCACAATTGCCGACAGGTCGAGCACCTTCATATTCCTGCCTGAGCGCTTCCCGAGCGAGAGGATATTCTTGTCCAGGTCGTCGATTTCGGGTATTTTATTGACGCAGATCATCATGCCAAGCAGCGCCAGCGCGTACCGGACAATGCCGTTATACATCAGCCAAATCCGGTTGAAATTGTCGTTTTCTATCTGAAACACGGTGTAATCGAGCAGCTTTGAAGCAATAATGCCCAGCGCCGCGCCTATGATCCCTACGATCAGATAGAACAGGCTTACGCTTTCGAACAGATGCTCAATGCCTATAATGACCAGACCGATAAAAAAGCCGAACACCGCTCCCTTAAGGTCTCTTGAAACCGTGTAATAGGTAAACACGGGAGTGCCGACCACAGCTATAACCCTGAATATCCAAAGTATCATTTTTTTCTCCTTTAGCAACGCAACTTTCCAACAGCCATATGCTTTAGGCCATATGCCATAAGCTAACAACAAGCTCCTAACAGCCTATGGCCTCTGGCATACGGCTTATGGCGGGCGCGGCGCCCTTACGGCTTATGGCAATCCACCGCCGCGCTTTTAGCGGCGGGAACAAACTTCGCCAACTCGCAGTTCAGCCCGTCCAGATCCTCCACAGGAAAAAGCCGGAGGTTTTTAAACTTCGCGGACTCTTTGGCGGAGGGCTTCGGAATAAAAGCTTTTTTAAAACCCAGCCGTTCGGCTTCGGCCAGACGCCTGGCCATGAAACCGGGGTTCGCGGTCTGGGCGAGTATGCCTACCTCGCCCATAAAAAGACAATCCCCCGGCAGTTCTATATCTTTTGCCGAACTGATGAGCGCGGCGCAGAAAGCCAGGTCAAGCGCGGTGTCTTTTATTTTAAGCCCGCCCTGGAAAGAGGCGAAAACATCCATGTTGTCCAGGCGCAGGCCGACATTTTTTTCCGCCGCGGCCATCAGCACCTGCGCGCGGTTCAGATCCATGCCGGTGACGGTGCGCCTGGGGAACGGGTAATAAGACCTTGAAACCAGCGCCTGCACCTCGGCAAGTATCGGACGGGAACCTTCAAAAGCCACTGAAAAAGCCCGGCCCGCCAGCGCGCGCTCGCGGTTCGTTTCAGCCGCAAGAGCCGAAGCGTCCGTCACGGACTTAAGGCCTTTTTCCCCCATTTCAAAAATACCTATTTCATCTATCGCGCCGAAACGGTTCTTATGGGGGCGCAGTATCCTGTAAACATTGTTCTTCTCGGCGTCAAAATAAAGCACGGTATCCACTATGTGCTCCAAAACCTTCGGGCCCGCGAGCGTCCCTTCCTTGGTCACATGGCCCAGCAGAAAAAGCGGCGCCCCTTTGGCCTTCACCGTTTTCAGCAGTTCCGAGGCGCACTCCCGTATCTGGCCCACGGAACCCGGCGCGCCCACAAAATCCGGGTGGTACATGGTCTGTATGGAGTCTATGATAAGCGCGGCCGGCTTTATTTTATTGAAAGCCTCAAGCACTTTGGCCAGGTTGGTCTCGGCCATCAGGTACACATTGTCCGCCACGGCGCCGAGGCGCGCGGCCCTTGACCCCACCTGCGAAACGGATTCTTCGCCGGTGACATACAACAGTTCGCCGCCTTTAAAAGCGCCCGAAGCGAGAGCCTTGGCGGCTTCAAGCATTAAAGTGGATTTTCCTATGCCGGGCGGCCCCGCCAGCAGCAGCACCTGGCCCGCTATCAGGCCGCCCCCAAGCGCCCTGTCAAGTTCCGCTATGCCGGTGGGGATGGAGCTGTGTTTCTCCGCGCCCGCCTGTGAAAGTTTTACCGGGTCGCTTGAGAATTCGGTCAGCCCGCGCGACTTGCATGCGGCCTTTGAAAGCACTTCTTCGGCCTCTTCCACCAGGGTGTTCCAGCCGTTGCAGGCCGGGCACTGGCCCAGCCACTTGGCGGAAGCCTGGCCGCATTCCTGGCAGCGATAGATGGTTCTCAGTTTCATAGCTATTTTTTGCTGCTCCCGCCGAAGCTGAGGAACCCTAAAAGATAAGAGATGTCCTTATCCTCAAAGGCTATCCTGGTGCTGTAATCAAGCCGCTTTACCTCGGTCAGGTCGTTTAAGCGCACGGCGGCCGAGATATATTTGTTAAACGCGACGTTCACGCCCGCGTCGTAGCGCGGAGTATTGAAAAACCTGCGTTTTATAACGCGGTTGCGGGTAAATTCCGAAGCCTCAAACATAAGGCTTATTTTATCCCATTTGGAATTGTAATAGAAAGGCTGCCAGCGCACTCCGCCGCCGGCCGAGCCGCTTATCGCGCCGGCGTACAGGTCAAAGCCATTCAGCTCCCAGCCCATCTGCGCGTCCACGGTGTTTCTGGTTTCATAATCCGTGCCGCGGACCCGGTCTTTTATGTTTACGATATTGGCGGCGCCCACATAATAGTAGCGGCCGTCCCTGGGATAAATTCTGATCCCGAAGTCGCTTCTTGAGGCATTGGCCGCGGGCTCATATTCCCAATTCCAGCGCCAATAGGTTTTAAAGCCGTTTATGCGCCCCACGACGGTTTTTACCGAGGCGCTGGCGTCTTTTAAGTTGTTAAGGGTGGAGGTTACGTTCTCCTTCATCTGCTTATCGGACACCAAAGCCCCCACGGTGCCCTCCCCCCTGTTTATTTTATCCACTATGGCGTCGGTCTTTGTAAGCATGTCGTCAAGTTTGGCGGTGATAGAATCAAGGCGCTCCATCACTCTCTGGGCATGCGGCTGGGTATCGGCCAGCAGCTCGTTCAAGTTGGCCGTTGCCTCGCGCAAATTAGTCATGATTTCGTTGATGTTGCGCGTCAGGCTGCCGTTGCCGCGCACATCTTTTATCAGCCCCTGCAGGTCGGTTATCATTCTGGTCATGGCGCGGTCCAGCGGCAGGGAATTTTCGCCAAGCACGGTTTCCCCGTTCTCCACAACGCCGGAACCGGGAGTGCCCTGGTCTATCTCAAGGAATTTGGAACCGATTACGCTGGTTGAGCCCACCAGATAGTGCGCGTTGCGGTAAATTTTCACGCCCTCCCTGATGTACAGCTCCACTATCACTTTCTCTTTCTTTAAAAATATTTTTTTGATCTTTCCGACTTCAACGCCGGAGAGTTTGACGGCGGCTTTGTCCGGAAGTCCGGCCACATCGCTGAATTCGGCGTTAATGGTATAAAAACGCTGGAAAGAATAGTCGCCAAGCAGGAATATGGCGGTGCTGAAAAGGATAGCGCCCGCCAACACGAACAAACCCACTTTCATCTCGCCGTTCATGCTTTCCTGTTAACCCGGGCCAGCGAATGATATCTATATTACGGCCCAGTATATAAAATAGCAATTTTTGCAGCGGTTTTACAGGATAAAACGGGGTCAGCTGCGGCGTCAGCCGGGCCGACCCGACTTCCGCAATGAGGCACCCTGACGCCCGCGTATCTTGCGGGAACGGGCGCCGGCGCTTTCCCCGCGCGCTCCGGGACCGGGTTTTAAAGAAGAATCCTGAAGTCTTCCGCCGGCTCCGGAACGCGTCTGAAAGACAATGCTTTCAGACTTGAACGGTCCTCACCGTCGCGG
>JAPLKI010000001.1 GCA_026388155.1 Elusimicrobiota bacterium | reverse complement strand
GGGATACGGGTTGCGGTTTAGGGTTGTTTTCCATTTCTGCTCTGCCTCAATAAATAAAAAATTAAATGGCGCGAAAAATTCTGCATTTCGGAGTTTTTTGTCGGAGATTTTGATGTTCCTGAACACCAGGTTGACCATGCGCTTGCGGTCGGTGGCGCTGAACAACTCTTTCTGCGGATCACCGTCGGAACGGAACTCATGGACCCTCGCCAGATAGTCCGCGGATTTTTCGCGGTCTATCTGGCGCAACTCGTAGAAGGCCGCCAGCTTTTTCAGCTCTTCGCCTTTCTGCATTAATTCTTTGTTTGAGGCCTCAAAAACTTCCTTGGACATGAGGCTTTCTATGTAGGCGTCGGTCAATTTCGCCTGTTTGGCGAAATTGTCCGACAGGCTTTGGCGAACCGCCTTTTTTGCCTTTTTTTCGTCTTCCTGGGGCCTGATGGCCGGACAAGTCATGTTCGGCCATCGGTCCCTTAATTTGTCGTTTTTGAGCAGTATTTCAAGCATGTGCTCAAGATGTGGTTCAATGGCCTCGGCCTTAACGCTTTTGTTGCGGCAGGTGGTATAACTGCGCGTCCTTGAAGAGCAGCGATACCATTTTTTTGTGGCCTTCGTGCGGTGGTTCGATACCGAGGATGCGCCCACATACTTATGATTGCATTTGCCGCAGAACATCAGGCCGGATAACAAGTAGTCCCCCGGCTTGGCCTTGCGCAGGGCGATGCGCTTTTCAGCGCGAAGCTTTTGCGCTTGCGCAAAAACTTCGTCGCTAATAAGGGCCGTGTGTTTGCCTTGTGCGGTAATAATTTTATCAGGAGAGTTCTTTACGTATTTATAACCCTTGGCTGTTTTCTTGGTTTTGTCGTAGTGGTGTGCGTTCCAAACGATCTTGCCGGTGTAGATAGGATTTTTAAGGATATCGCCTATAACCTTGGTGCCGAAATAATTGCCCTTACGGTTCCTTACGCCTTGCTTGGTAAGGATGGTTCCTATAGCCAGGGTGCTTTTGCCCTCAAGGTAAAGGGCGTAAATGCGCCGCACAACCTCGGCCTCGCTTTCCACTACCTCCAGCAGCTTGGCGGCTTTGTTATATTTGTAGCCGTAGGGCGTGTATCTTGAGCCCTGCCAGTTGCCCTGCTGAACGCCTTTGACCATGCCGGGGAATACTCGCTCGGCTATGCGGTTGCGCTCGAACTCGGCAAAACTGCCAAGTTGCTGGAACATAAGCTTGCCGGCCGAGGTTGTGGTATCAAAGGGTTCCCCCGCCGACTTAAAGCCCACGCCGTAGCTGCAAAGCTCCTCTACCAAATTTAAGAGGTCGCGCAGGTTCCGGCTGAAACGGTCCAATTTGGAAACTAACACCAAATCGAATTTGCCGCTTTTGGCGTCAGCCAAAAGTGCGGCAAGCGCGGGCCGCCTGTCCGAGGTGTAACCGCTAATACCGTCGTCCGAGTAGATCTTGTAAATCTCAAGGCCTTCCCGTTTGGCAAAAGCTTCAAGGGTTTCCCTTTGCACCTCAAGGGAATAGCCTTCCTTGGCCTGGTCTTCCGTGGAAACTCTTAAATATAAAGCGATTTTCATTTGGCCACCTTAATTGTTTCTTTCCACTTTTTAAGTTTCTTTAAATCCGTTTCCGTGAATATCGGGAAGTCCCGATAGTCACGGCTAGGTTTCACCCAACCTTTTTTCATCCAGTAGTAAATTGTTTGACGGGTTACGCCTAATTGTTTAGCGGCTTCAACCATGTTGTAGCGTTTCATAAGGATATGATACATCTTTTTACACCTTTTGTCTTTTCTTTTTTATGGGGTAAATGTGCGCTTTTGCGTGGCGTAAAAGCGCGCAAATGGGCGGGCGGGATAAAATAAGGCGGCTAAGGCCGGGTCTGCCCGGCTTGTCGGGCTGTCCCGGCCTTAGCTTCCTTGTTGTATGGGTTGTTTCTGCCTCTTCCGGTGGCGACATAATATTAACAGAAAATCCCGCCTGGGCGCCGCGAAGCAAGCCGAGGCGGGGTTTTTATCAACCGGTGGCCACCGGCTCAACTCTTCTGGTTCTGGAACATCAAAATCTCCGACAAAAAACTCCGAAATGCAGAATTTTTCGCGCCATTTAATTTTTTATTTATTGAGGCAGAGCAGAAATGGAAAACAACCCTAAACCGCAACCCGTATCCCGCCGCCCGGGAAAAGTCTGTATTATTACATTCGGATGCCAGATGAACGAGGCGGACTCCGCGGACATTGCCGCGGCTTTCCACGAAAGGGCTTTCGAACTGACAGAGGATATTTCCAAAGCAGACGCCGTGGTGATAAACACCTGCACCGTGCGCCAGAAGGCGGAGGATAAAGCCGTTTCGCAGATAGGACGCCTCAGAAAATGGAAGCGCGATAAACCCGCCGGCAAGGTTTTCGTAATGGGCTGCGCGGCCCAGCGCCTGGGGGGAAAATTCCTTAAAACCAAATTCCCGTTCATAGACGGCGTACTTGGGGCGAAAGAACTTGGCCGCCTGCAAGAACTGCTTGACGCTCATTTTGAAACGCCGGGAACCGTCCCCGCTGAAATTTTCAAATCGCCGCTTTCGGCTTATGTAACTATCATGCGCGGCTGTTCGCTTAAATGCTCTTATTGCGTGGTGCCCTCGGTGCGGGGAGAAGCCGTTTGTATTGAGCCCGAGGCCATACTTGAAGAGGCCCGCGCCAAGGCCGGGGCCGGCGCGCGCGAGATAGTCCTTTTGGGCCAGACGGTAAACGCCTACCGCTGCGGCAAAACCGCTTTTGCCGGACTGCTTAAAAAAGTCTGCGCCATTAAAGATGTGCGGCGGGTACGTTTCATGAGCCCGCACCCGCTTTTTTTTGACAAGGCGTTTTTTGAGCTGCTTGCCGGCGAGCCTAAACTTTCCCGCCATATACACCTGCCGGTACAGTCCGGTTCGGACCGCATCCTTAAGCTGATGAGGCGCGGCTATACCCGCGCCGGGTACCTGGACCTTATCGCCCGCATGCGCGCGGCCGCCGGAGACGTTTCCGTTTCCACTGATTTTATAGTGGGCTATCCGGGCGAGACTGAAGAAGATTTTTCGCGGACGCTCGCGCTGGCGCGGGAGGGGGGATTTTCTTTCGCCTTCTGTTTCAAGTATTCCCCACGCACTGATAAATCCGAAATGAAAACGCAGATAAGCGAGCCCCTCATGGAGGCGCGTCTTGAACGCCTGCTTTCCGCCGTCAAGGAAAATTCGCGTGACATTTTAAAGAAAAGAATTGGTAAAATAGAGGAAGTGCTATTTGAGACAGAAACTTCCGGCAGGACGTCCACTAATTTCACCTGTTTCACGGACAGGGCAGGCTCCCCCGGAGAGACGCTGAGAGTTGAGATAACCGGCACTGACAAAAACATCCTGAACGGGAAGGTGATAAGATGAAAAAGAATAAAGTTGTAAAAGAAAGACGCCAGCATGTGCGCCTGCCCATACTGCACGGTATACTTGAACCGGTGGATGTCCAGTTTTCAGCCAAAGCGGAAGGCGGTAAAACCAAGCCGCAGCCGGCCATACTTGTGGATCTTTCCGCCGGCGGCATGCGCCTTATTACTTTCCTTGAGCCCCCGCACTCAAATGAGCTCAATATCATCCTTAAACTCGGCGGCATCCGGGAAATACCCGTTACCGGCAAAATTTCATGGGTCAAGGAAAGGGGCGGCGTTTTCATGAACGGCATTTCTTTTTCCAGCATCAGCCCCGACGACCGCAAGCGGATAAACGAAATGGCCGAAGATTACGCCGACTGCGACACCCGCATGATCTTAAAACTCCCGGAAGTGTGCGTTGAAACCTGCCGGGCGCATGGCCTGTGCAACAAGCCGCAAAAAGACGATTTACCTTTCAAGAAGAAGTAAAAACGCCCCGAACAGCGAGTAGCGAATAGGGTATAGCAATAAGGGGGCTTTTCGCTATTTACTATTCACTGTTTGCTGATTTCTGCCCATTAACTGATGTTCCAACCATTCTTCAAGCCCATAACCCTCATGGGGGCTAACGCCTCGGGTAAAACCGAAGTGGCGCTGGCGCTGGCCGCCAGGGTCAACGGGGAAATCATTTCCGCGGATTCAAAACAGATTTACAAATATCTTTCGGCCGGTACCGCCAAACCCGCGGGCGCCTGGACTGAAACGGAGGGCCAAAGCGTTTACCTGGTCAGCGGCGTGCCCTACCACCTGGTGGACATTATTGACCCGCGTTCAAGTTATGACGCCGCCTCTTTTGTGCGCTCGGCCCGCCAGAAGATCAATGAAATAAAAGCACGGGGAAAAACCCCGATAATTGCCGGCGGCACAGGCATGTACATACAAGCCCTTTGGAACGGCCTTGACCCGCTGCCCGCGGCCGACCCCGCGCTTCGCGCGGAACTGGCAGCCAAAGCCGAGCGGGACGGCAAGGAAGCGCTGCACTCGGTTTTAAAGGAACTTGACCCGAAAGCGGCAAGCATCATCCCTCCCGGAAACATCCAGCGCGTTATGCGCGCCATAGAGATAACCAAACTCGCGGGCCGCCCGGTTTCCGAGATCTGGTCGGGGCGTTTTTTTAACGCCCTCCCGGCGCATCTGGGGACTTTCATTTTTTTCCATTGGAAAAAAGAGCTTTTAAACGAACGCATAAAACAGCGCGCCATTACCCGTTTTGACGAATGGCTTCAGGAAACAAAAAACCTGCTGGAGCGCGGTTACCCTGAAGACGCGCCGGGGCTTAAATCGCTGGGGTATCCGCAGGTTCTTGATTTTCACTCAGGACGACTGACCCGCGCGGAAGCCATCCACTCCATTACCATGCTCTCAATGTCCTACGCGAAACGCCAGAACACCTGGTTTTCCAGGTACAAAAACGCCCGGCGGCTGGATCTTGAAAGCTTCTCGGACTACAAGCCGGAAGAAATAGCCGATGATATTGTGAATAGGCTGAAGGCTGAGGGCTGAAGTATGGGAACTGGCGGCGAAGGGCGAATGAAGGGGGGAATTTGTATAAATCAGGAACTCCTTCCCTAACCCCTGGTCTCTGGCCCCTATACCCTGTTGTTAAGATATGATAAAAGCGATTCTTCTGTCGGTTAAACTGAAAAGCCGCGCGGAGGCGGATTTTTCCTCGGATACCTCGCTTGAGGAACTCTGGCGCCTGGCCCAAACCGCTTCTCTTGAGCCGGTGAAAAAACTTACGGTCACCCTTTCCGCTTATAATCCCGCCACGCTCATCGGCTCCGGTAAAATTGAAGAGCTAAAAGAACTTATCAAAGAAACGCGCGCCGGGCTCGTGATTTTTGACAAGGCCCTCACAAGCGCCCAGCAGAGGAACCTTGAACGCCTGCTCGGTGTTCCGGCGATAGAGCGCACATTCCTCATACTTGAGATCTTTTCCCAGCGGGCGCGCACCAGGGAAGGACGCCTGCAGGTAAAACTGGCGCGTTTTTCTTACGCCGCGTCGCGCCTTACAGGCAAGGGCGCGGGCCTTGAGCAGCAGCACGGCATGATAGGGACCAGGGGCCCTGGCGAACGCAAAATCGAATACGAACGCCGGGCGCTGCGCGACAAAATAATAGAACTTAAAGCCGGAATTGAAACGATAAGGAAAGAACGCCGGAACCAGCGCAAAACCCGCGACGCGCTGCCCATGGCGCAGATATCTTTAGTGGGCTATACGAACGCCGGCAAGTCCACTTTGCTTAACCGCCTTACAGGCGGCAGACACTCCATTTACACCGACGACAAACTTTTCGCCACCCTTGACCCGGCCACCAAGCGCGTTAAACTTCCCGGCGGCGGCTGGGCGCTTTTTACCGACACGGTGGGCTTCATACAGAACCTGCCCCACCAGCTGATAGCGGCCTTCCGCTCCACCCTTGAGGAAATAACTTACTCCGACCTGATAATACATGTGCACGACGGAGCTTCCTCTTATCTTAAAACCCAGCACGAAGCCGTGGCTGAAACCCTGAAAACACTCGACCTGGAAGGCATACCTGTAATTAATGTCTTTAACAAGGCCGACCTCGTTAAAAACCCGGCGCTTTCCATCTGGTCGCCGGCGCGCCTGAACCCGGTATTTGTTTCGGCGCTCTCCGGCTCCGGGATGAAAGAACTTTTGGAACTTGCCGAAAAATCGCTCTCGCGCAAATGGAAAGAATACTCGCTCGAACTGCCCGCGCGAAGGAACGATCTGCTCGGGGAACTCTATAAAGCCTGCGCAGTAAAAGAAACTCTTTATGAAGACGGCAGGATAAAAGTGGCCTTCAAGGCGACTCCGGAGAATTACGAAAGGATCGTTAAAAGGATAGCGGCGAGCGTACAGCGGTGAGGGGTGAGGGAATGAATAAGAAACTCCTTCCCTAACCTCCAGCCGCTAACCCCTATCCACTTTTTTATATAATCTGAAGAATGGTTAAAACCTCTCTGCTTTTAATAGCCAGTTACCTGTTGGGAGGAATTCCCACGGGTTACCTTATAGGCCGGCTCAAAGGCATAGACATACGCCAGCACGGCTCCGGCAACCCCGGCACGGCCAATGTTTATCGCACTTTGGGCAAATGGCCGGGAATACTTACCTTCATCGTGGACTTTCTTAAAGGCTTTGCCCCGGCCATGATCGCAATGCGTTTTTTCTATATTGAAGGCTCCGTTGACTTCAGCAAAGGCCACTGGTGGATACCGGTGGCCGCGGGCGGGCTTGCCATAGCGGGACACATCTGGACTCCTTTCCTTGGTTTTAAAGGCGGCAAGGGAGTTGCCACTTCGGCTGGAGTTTTCATGGCTCTTCTGCCCTTGCCGACTACGGGAGCTTTCGTGTTTTTCGGCCTGGCCGTGGCCATAACCCAGCATATTTCGGTAGGTTCCATGGCGGCCTCGGTGGCGCTGCCGGTGTTCTGCTTTTTCCTGAACCCGCCTCAAAGAAAACCGCTGACCATAATGGCCTGCGTGGTCTGCGCGCTTATTTTCTACACGCACATCCCGAATATCCGCAGAATACTGCAAGGCAAGGAACTATCTTTCAAGCACAAACCGGGGACGGCGGCGGAAACGGAAGAAAAAGGCAAAAATGACCGATGAAGCGGGAAACAGCCGTGAAGTGGAAGTGAAAATTTACTCTATAGCCACCAGCCTTACCGAATCAATTATTTTTCTTGATGAATCGGGCGGCACGCGCATTCTGCCCATTTGGATAGGCCCGATGGAAGCGCAGGCCATAGCTATACGTCTTTCCGGATATCCTTCCCCAAGGCCCATGACCCACGACCTTATTTTTTCCATGCTCAAAAAGCTGGGTCTGAAAGTTGAAAAAGTGACTATCACGGATATCGTGGATAACACCTACTATTCCAGCATCCGCGTAACCGGAACCGAGGGACAAAACCCGGTCATTATTGACGCCCGCCCCTCTGACGCCGTGGCCGTGGCCGTGCGCTTTGGCTGCCCCATTTATATAAGCGAGACTGTCTTTTCTAAAACGCAGGTTCTCAGCAAGCCGATAACTGAAGACGAGGTGGTGAAATTCAAGCAGGATCTTAAAAGCCTGAAGCCGAACGATATTATAAACCAGCTTCTTAAAAAGCCGCCGATCCACGGCCCCGAGCCCGGGGAAGAAGACGAAACGCTGGAGGATGAAGAAGATGAATAAGCTTGATCTGATAAAGGAAATAACCAGGCATCTGACCACGGAAAAAGACGCCAAGATCGCGGTAACTAAAACCTTTGAGATAATTGTGGAGGCCCTGCGCGACAATCAGAAAGTTGTAATTTCAAATTTCGGGACTTTTAAAGTCAAAGAACGCCTGCCGCGCCAGATGAGGAACCCTAAAACCAACCAGCGGGTGATGGTGGGCACGCGGCGCAGCATCCGGTTCAAACCTTCAAAAAAACTTACCATAGGAATGTAAGTACGGCAGGGGCTGGAGGACAGAGGCTGAGGAAGAAATATTTAAGATGCGGTATTCCACCACTAACCCCTCACTTCCGACCACTAACCTCCGATCTCCCATATGTCCGAAAAAACATATTTAACCATAAGTGAGATTTCAAGCAGGACAAAACTGCCGCCGCACACTATCCGCTATTGGGAAACGCGCGCCCTTCTGCGCCCGCTTCGTCTTGCAAGCGGCCATCGCCGCTATACTAAAGCCGACCTTGAAACGATAAACGAGCTTAAGGACCTGGTGCTTTTGAAGGGCTATACGCTTACCGGGGCAAAAAAATTTTTACGTTCAAGAAAAAAACCGGCCGCCGGGCAGGCTATAAAAAGTGTAAGCGGGGTAAAGGCCGAATTACTGGAAGAAATACGAAACGAACTTAGCCAGTTCATAAAAGAGCTATAAAATCCAGAGCTGGAAGCGCTGAAGTCTGAAGTTAACGAATTTGAAGAGGAGAATGCTTCGGTTCAGCTTTCCGGAACTTCAGTTCTTCAGCTCTGGCAAAAAAGCGGCTAAAGAATGCTAGAATAGTGATTCAGTTAACAAGTTTTGGTTCAAGTTGCGCTACCGGGGCGTGGCTCAATGGTAGAGCGCTCGCTTGGGGTGCGAGAGACTGCGGGTCCGATTCCCGCCGCCCCGATGGAGCGACTTGAACGCGGCCAAAAGTCACTTTCCGCCAGCCGCCTTTTCCCCGCTTACAGCTTGTGGCTTATGATTTGCTGGCAGTTAACCCACGCAGCGGAAACCGGCCAATGGCCGGTTTTTTTATTATAAAATATCTCTACTGTCCTTTATATGACCACAACACATTCAGCGCAATATCCTTTAAAGATAGGCCTTATTTACGGCTGCGCGCCCTCCGGCCATTACAGCGCCGCCAGGGCGCTCGCTGATTTTTTCCCGGCCGCCATAATTGAGCCGGTGTTTATAAACCTGTCCGAAGTCTATCCGAACATCGGGCCATTCGTCGCAAAAACCTATATCGAAGTTTTAAAAAAAACCCCGTTCCTGTGGAATTATGTTTACGACAACGATTTTGTGGCCTTCGCTTCCGGCGCGTTAAAAAACACTGTTCTCTCTTTTTATTCCCAAAAGCTTTCAGAGCTTCTCACCGCAAAAAACATAAAGGCGGCGGTCTCAACCCAGGCCCTCTCGGCCATGCTGATAGCTAAAAGCTCCGCCCTTAAAAATATTCCGCTTTTCTCCGTACTGACCGATTTCAACGCCCACTCCTATTGGCCGGCTGAAAACGTGGCGGGCTATTTTGTACCCTCAAAAACCGCCGCGCAGGGCCTGCTTAAGAACGGAGCCGATCCGGCAAAGATATTTGTGACCGGAATACCGGTGCGAAAGGAATTTCTGGCCCCGTACGACAAGCAGACGGAAAGAAAAAATATCGGGCTCGCGCCAAACCTGTTTACGGTCCTTATAACCGGCGGCAGCCGCGGCATGGGGGAAATATTTTCAGCCGTTGAAGCCCTGGAACCGTTTTTCGGCAGATTGCAGGCTATGGTAATGTGCGGCGAGGACAAGGCCCTGGCACGCAGGCTTTCACGAAGCACTATGCACAAGAAACGACACCTTAAAATCCTTGATTACACGGATGCCCCGAGCGCCTACTATGGCGCGGCGGATCTGGTGGTGGCCAAACCCGGGGGTGTGACAGTGGCGGAAACGCTCTCGCTTGGCAAACCGCTCATAATTTTTTCTCCGCTGCCGGGGCAGGAAGAACTTAACTCCGCTTTTCTGCTGAAGAATCGCCTGGCGGATCTGGCAAAAAACGGCCGCCAGCTTCAGGCGCTGGTGAGACGCCAGCTTGACAGCAGCCAGCGCTCCGCTGAACACCATATAAAACTGCCGTCAGCCTTCTCAAAGCCCTACGCCGCAAGGGATATCGTCGCGATGATACTTGAAAAGATAATAAAAAATTGAGAGCCGGACGGCAGGGATCAGAATTCAGAAGTCAGTAGCCAGAATTCAGAATAATGAATTCTTTCCATTGCCCTCGTCTTCATTCTGGCTACTGGATTCCGACTTCTGGCTTCTGAGCAACTACAATTCTTCCCCAAAGCAGCGCAAAGAATGCTAGAATAGGTTCAGGTGAAAGTTAACGGGTAACAGGTTTTATTTGCCCGCAGTTCATATCGGGGCGTGGCTCAGCTGGTAGAGCGCTCGGTTCGGGACCGAGAGGCCGTGGGTTCAAATCCCACCGCCCCGATTTTTTTATTACAATTCAACCATTTTCCCCATCTTCAATTTTTAATCCTTCAGCCTTCAGCCCTCAGTCTTCAGCCTTTCCTTCCCCTTGCACTGTCAATATCGCTTGCCTGTTTTTAATCTTTTTAGTATCATTGGTTTAATGAGGATAAGTTTCAGGGTCGTAGGACAAGTACAGGGCATTGGCTACCGCTGGTTCGTTAAAGAAACAGCATCCGACCATCACCTGAACGGCTGGGTGCGCAATGTGACTGACGGTTCGGTGGAAGGCGAGGTTCAGGGCCCTGTTCCGGAACTGAATGCTTTTCTGAAACATTTAAAGAACGGGAACTCCTGCGCCAGTGTGGAGAAAATGGAAACCCAGGAACTTATGGATTCGGGCACCGGGGAAAACGATTTTTACATAAAAGCGTCGATTTGACGAGAGGAAAAAACATGGCAGAAGAAAAAGAAGAAACCGTTGAAAACGAAGAAGAAAAAGCTGAAAAAACCGAAAAACCTGAAAAAGCCGCGGAAAAGGGCGGTAAACTAAGCGATATCAATATTGATTCCACGAATCAATACATCAGGAAAATAAGCCAGATAGACCACAAAATTTCAAGGGAAGAATCGCACGAGCTTTGGAAACGCGTGAAGCGCGGCGACAGGCGCGCCAAACAGCGCATCATGGAGTTAAACCTGAAGCTGGTTATCCCGATAGCCAAGCGCTTCCTTTATCCCGGGGCTGATCTGATGGACCTGGTGGAAGAAGGCAATTTGGGCCTTCTCCACGCAATAGATAAATTTGAACCCAGCAAAGGATACAGATTTTCAACCTACGCCTGCTATTGGATAGAGCAGTGCGTGAGGCGCTCGGTGGAAGAAAATTCAAAATCCATAAGGATACCGCCGCACGCCTGGACCGCGCTCCGGAAATGGCTCAAGCAGTGGGATAAAATGCACGGCAAACTGGGCCGCGATCCAACGATGGCTGAGATGGCGCGCCAGATGCACTGGAACGCCAATCAGGTGCGCACCGCCATCAACGCCTCGGAGGTGGTTACAGGCATGTCTTCAATGGACGCTCCGCTTACCGGCGAAAACGAAGACACCATGGGCGACACCATGAAAGACTCCGATTCCGACAGGCCCGAAAACCTGATCTCCATTTTACGCCTGCATGACGAGCTTAAAACCGCTCTGGTGGAAATAGGCGAACGCGAGCGCATGATAGTTGAATACCGCTACGGTCTTTCCGGTCAGACACCCATGACCTTAAACGACATCGGAAAGAAACTGGGGCTGTCGCGCGAGCGCGTGCGACAGATCGAGGAGCGGGCCCTTCTGCGCCTTCGGCGCGTGGCATCCAGGATGGGCCTTATTGAGCTTGGCAGGCGCCAGGACCACACCAACCTTCAGCCAGGCTGGGACCAGCCGAAATTAAAAACCGACATACTCGGCGAATCCATCCCGACCAAGCCCTATGTGCCCAGAAGCCAGGTAAAAAAGGTGCGCAGGTAAGGGCTTGCAACAAAATAATATGACCATTTGGAGGCCCATATTTGAGCCGGATGCAAGGCGCGACGAGGGGAAACCGCCATGCGGTGTCCCCTCAGCTGGTGGGAAAGGGTGAGCATAGCGGTGCCTATGTGACTGAGGCCGTTTTGATGCACACCGTGCTTGTTACGGCACCTACGCAAGTATTGGAGCAACGCGGCAGCCGGTTCAAAGATGGGCCTCCCCCTGGGGGCTGGTCGCTTTCGGGCTGCGCCTTTGCGGCATTCCGCTAATGTACATATAGTACATGTCGCTACATGCCGCTTCGGCTCGCTCCAAAATCGGCTCAGCCAAAAGGGCATATTATTTTGCTGCAAGCCCTAAGGCGAAGACAAAAAAGCGAAAACCGTATGCGGCTCCGCTTTGCCTTTGGCGGGCTGTCCGCGGCAAAAAAAGCAAAAGGGAATTTTTTATGAGCGAGAACAGCCTGACAGAAGCGACGGAAAAGATAAAAAAAGCAATAAGGGATGTGCCGGATTTTCCCAAAAAGGGGATTTTGTTTAAGGATATAACTCCTCTGTTGGCCGATCCCGCGGCATTCAGGGAAACGGTGAAGCTTATGGCGGAACCGTACCGCGGCCTCGGCATAACCAAGGTACTTGGCATAGAAGCCAGGGGGTTTTTGCTGGCGGCGCCGATAGCCATGGAATTGCATGCGGGACTCGTGCCTGTACGCAAGAAAGGCAAACTGCCCTATAAAACAGTTTCCGCCACCTACGAACTGGAGTACGGCCAGGACACTTTGCAGATACATGAGGACTCACTCGGGAAGAACGAAAAAGTACTGATAGTCGACGACGTGCTGGCAACCGGCGGCACAGCGCGCGCCGTATGCGAGCTGGTTGACAAGCTGGGCGGCCAAGTGGCCGCAATAACCATGCTGATAGAGCTGGAATTTCTCAAAGGCCGGAGCAAACTCACAGGCCGAGAAGTTCATTCTTTGATAAAGTATTGACAGCGGAAGCTAGGCGGCTGGACAGCGGGGCAGCTAGGCAGCCCGGAATTATACAGAAAAGCAAGCGCTCATTATCCGTAGCCGCCCAGCTGTCCAGCATAACACGTAGTGTGATAAACCCGCACGATTACCTTCGTAGTGAGTGCGGGGACCTTATAAAAGAGGTTCAGCGAGCGTCCGCCTGAGGCGGAAAGCGAGCGACGAAGGGGAGCTTAGCTCCCCTTGTGGAGCACCGGGCGCCACCTTATAAAGCCCGGCGGCTAATTCGCCCCGATCGCTGTGCAGTGCGAGCGGGGTGCGACAATGCCCCCGTCGTTCAACGGATAGGACGAGAGTTTCCTAAACTCCAAATAGAGGTTCGATTCCTCTCGGGGGCACGTCAACCGCAGCAAATAGCGAATAGGGATTTAGGGGCGGAATTTCCTTGTTTCCACACCCTATACGCTCGCCGCTAACCGCTAAACGAGAAGATTTACCAAGGAGATAATAACTATGCCCGATAAAACCTGGATAGACAGCGGTAAAAGCGAAGCGCCTAAACGGATGGACAAGGCTTTGGCATGGATAAAGAATAACCGCGAAACTTTTATAGGAACAGCGGTTATAGTGCTGGCCGCGCTGATTTTTGCAGTATATTTTTTCGTGCATTATTCCGACCTGCGCGATACAGCCTGGAAAAATCTTTTTATAGCCCAGCAGGTCGGCTTCAGCGGCCATGCGGCTGAAGCTCAAACACAATTAAGCTCCATTGAAACCACTTACCCAAATACCAGCGCCTATGGCTACGCCATACTTACGAACGGAGACATCTTTTTCGCCCAGGGCAAATATAAGGAAGCCGAGGCCGAATACTCAAAACTGCTGACCGGAGGCGCCAAAGAGCTGAGGCCGTTTGCCCTCTACAGCCTGGCAAAGAACAAAGAAGCGGCCGGAGAGCTGCCGGCGGCCGAAGCCCAGTATAAAGATTTTCTTTCCGCCTATCCGGAGCATTTCCTGGCTCCTGAGGTCCAATGGTCGCTGGCGCATTGCTATGAAGCGGCCGGCAACGCGGATGAAACAAAAAACGCCTGGGAAAAGATAGTTCTGCTTTATCCCGAAACCTCCTGGGCCGCCCAGGCAAAAGCGCGACTGGCTCCCCCGGCCGAACCCGCCAAAAAAGAACCCCCTGTTAAAGCGCCGGTCAAACATTAATGCGGTTGTTCCAAACGTGCCATACCATAGGCCATAAGCCGTAAGCTTTAAGGAGTTCCTTACAAGCCTATGGCGTATGGCTTAAAGCTTAAGGCAGCCTTTTTGCATATGGCCTGCGGCGTCCGGCAGTAGAAAAGGATAGTGACATATAATCCGAAAAGCGCTTGACACTGCGGAAACCTTTTTGTAATAATAAGATTGCTCTGTAAAGGAGCTCCCAAAGGCCAAAAGCCGTGGGGGTCCGCAAAACCCGAAGGGGGGTAAGCGGAGCGCCGATTTAAAAGGCGCTTCTCCTGAAAGGCCGTAGGCCCCTGAAAGGGGCGCAGGCAAACCGGACGCGGGGGGAAACCCCGGCCGAAGGTGGAGCGAAAAGCCCCGGCAACGGGGGCTTACGACAAAGCAAGGAGGAGTATAATAAATGAAAAAAGTAATAGGAATGCTTGCGGTAGTCGCGTTTGCCTCTTCGATGGCCAGCGCCCAACTGCTCAAGAACTTCAAGTACACAGGGAACTTAGACGTTAACGCCACAAGCGGAGATCACAGCATTGTTGCCACGAAAGCTTCGTTCAGCAACATCAATTCCCGCCTCATGCTGGGAATGAACTTCGACCTCAACGATGATGTAAACGCGCAGGTTACCGCCATAAAGAGCGACTATCGCTATTACGGCACTGACAGCCAGAATGTGGACGCGCTCACCGCCAACATAAAGTTCGCGGAAGCTTATATAAACCTGAAGAACGTGCTGGGCATCAACCACAAGGTCGGTAAGCAGTTCTACGGTAAGCCCGGAGACATAGTGATATACTACGGCCCCAGCTACCAGAACCTCGACACCGCCATAGCCAACTTCACCGTCTCCTCACTGGACGGCTGGTACGGCGAATGGGCGAAGAACAAATGGACCGTAACAGGCCTTGCGGCCAAAGTAACGGAAAACTCCCTGGTCGCCGCGACGGACAAAAACCTCTACGGAGTCACCGGGAGCTATGCTCTCTCCGACATCGTAAAGCCGGCCGTTTATTTCTACGAGAGCAACGACGGCGCCAATGTCACCCTCCACAACACGCTTGATGTTGTCGGAGTGAAAGCCGATGGCAAATATCAGGGCGTGGGCTATGGTGTGGAATACGCCATGAACTTCGGCAAAAACAAAGTCACCACCAAAAGCTATAAGGGCTCGGCTCTGAAAGCCAATGCCAATTACAGCCTTGACGCAAAAACCGCCGGCAAATTCGACTTCACCGGCGAATTCGCCATGGGTACCGGCAACAAAGCTACCACCAGTGCCACCAAAAATGAAGAGTTCACCGCGATAAGCAGCAACTACCTGCCCGGTATGATATTCGGCCCATACTACAAGTGTGGTCTCGGCAACCTGACCACATTCAATGTGGGCGCCAAATTCATGCCTAAACAGATAGAAAAGCTCAGCATCGCCGGAACTTTCTACAACTTCGGCTACACCCAGAAAGTGGGCCTTGTAAGCACGATCGGCACCGAGCTTGACTTCGCCGCCACATGGAAACATTCAGAGAATGTCTCTCTGAAAGCTTACTATGCGTCGTTCAGCGCAGACAGCAAATACTCGACCAAAACAAACGCAGAAACGCTGATGGGCCTGAACCTTGGAGTTAAGTTCTAATTCTCATAAAAGAGAAACCAAAAAAGAACCCCGGGTTAACCCCCGGGGTTCTTTATTTTATATAATTAATCCCAATGGCAAAGTCCGGCAAAGGTAAACATATTAGCCTATGGCTTAAGGCCTATGGCTTAAGGCTTACGGCTTATGGCGCGGCCGCGCTCCTTTTTCCAGCGGCCGCTTCCGCCACGAAGCTTGATCTTTCCTCAAATGTGGAACTGAAAGCCTCAAATTACCAGCACATGATATACGGCGAGCGGCGCAATTCACAGCCCTTATATTCCGAAAACGCCACACTGGGTTTTATAATAAAAGACATCCGCCTTGAAAAAACCCGGGACTCAAAAATGGACGTGGGAGTGGTGCTTAAAAGCGCCGGAGTGGGCGCCTCCTCCGACACGGTAATAAACCCGCAATTCCAGGACGCCATAAACCGCCTTCCAAACACCGACGGCACGCCTTTCGTGAAAGAGGCCTATGTAAAAATTTATCATTTTGTCCGCCCCAATATAACCGCCACCATAGGCCGGCAGGCATTTACTCTTGGCCAGGGCATAACGCTCTCGGACGACGGCCTTGGAATGCCGGGCGCAAGGCTGGAGGCCGAAGAACTCCTTAACAGGCGCATAAAGGCCGAGGCGTTTTTTTTCAGGCCGTTCAAAAATTTTAACTACTATAAGATTTACGGCGGCGGCGTTTATTATCCGTCCAACGAAGGCCTGTGGCATATTTACCACTTTTGGGAAAAAGGGAATGACCCGGGTGATACGGTTCACCCCGCCAATGCACTGCTTTACAATCCCCTCTCAACGACCAAAAAATTCACCGGCCTCAGATATTTTCTGAACCACAATGCGCTGGATTTTGACGGAGAGTTTATGCTGCAGAGGGGTCAGGCAAAAATAGCGGGGGGGAAAACAATTGATTACGCCGCCGACGCCTTCCTTATAAAGGGCTCCTGGACCCAGAACCTGGGTTCTTTCGGGCCTTCCCGCGCGCGCATGGCTTATGGCCGGGCTTCAGGCAACCCAAGCGCACCGACCGGGGGGACGGACAAGGCCTTCTTCCCGTCTTTCGGCAGGAAATACGATGGTATTGAGCGCTTCGGTTTCGGCGCTATAGCCGGGGCCACACTCTACGATACCGTAAAAACCTCCTCCACCCCCACCGGCCTGCCTTATGGCGTTTCCGGCCTTAATGTGATAAACCTGGGCATGGACTTGCCCTACAAGAAACTGGTTATCTCCGCGGATTTTTACCGCTTCAAGGCCTCACAGAACATTTCAGCAGGCGGTTCCCTGCAAATAGGCAGTGAATTGGACCTTAAAGCCGTCTACAAAATGGGCGAAGATTTGCAGTTAAACGCTGTTTACGCCGTTTTCAACCCATTAAGCCTCTACTCCCTGACCACCCCCGTTAAGCTCGTTTCCACGGCCCTTTCCGCCCGGTTTTAGAAGCCACCACAAGCTGGAACAACTCAAATAACTCACAAGTTTAATTCGAATATCTTCTACCTGAAGGCTTGACGCTTCGCCGGTAAAATTTCATTGTAAATTTTATGCGTTAGTTCTCAGCCTTCCAAAAACCTGCGCATTTTGCCTTGCCACGCTGTACATCCGCTACTATCGCCCATGTGTCCCGGTAAGCCGCCTACGGCGCGTTACCTGTCCTGTGGGGAGAGCCCCCACTCGGTGGGGGGGCTTGTCTTATGCCCCTCCCACCTGCTTGCGCGACTTTGGAGGGCCTTTCCGGCCCCGAAGCAGGCGGTATGGTGACTTGCTTATGACTTGTGCACAATCCTATCCACAGCCTGTTGGCATATAATTGACATAAACCGGCATATATTGACATATAAATATATATAGGATAGAATAATGACATAAAGAAGGGCCTATACAGTGATAAAGACACAAAGAGACAGAGGACAGGAACCGCCAGGCAGCGGGGCGGCTGGGCAGCTCCATAGAAACAAGCGGGATCATTAGCTCGGGACACATTAGAAGCCGCCTGGCAATAAAAACTATGACAAATCTTAAACTCAGACTAAAGCACCCGTCGGGAGCGGAATTTGAAGCCGAAGGCCCCGCAGAATTTATACTGACGGAAAAAACCAGCTTCCTGAAAACCATAGAAACCGGGGTGACGGCCAGTTCATCAGGCGCCGCGAATCAGGACCAAAGAGAGTCAGAGCAGAACGCCGCATTCTGGGATAGAATAACGACAAAAAAACATGATTTGACCATCCTTAAAATCAAGCCGCCGGATATGACCGCCCGGGAAGCCGCCCTGGTGCTTTTAGCAGCCTCAAAAAACAAAGAAAACAGGCAGAGCGCCAGCGCCATAACACTGTCGAAAGCGGTTAGGGCCTCCGGCTATTCTCCGGATCGCCTTGACCGGCTGCTGGCCGGTGACATCAAAGCGGGCAGAATAACCGCCTCGGGAGCCAAAAGAAACCGTTCCTACGCCATAACGGACTCCGGCATGGAAGCCGCCTGGCTGGCAGCCAGGAAAATATAACGGCAGGCAGGAAACACCCATAATCTGCACGTTTACGGTTCCCGGAGCAGGGAAAATAAGGCATAACCCAAAACAAGACCGAACCGAAACTCCGATTTATTTTTTCGGCAATTCTCCGCCTAAATGCCCTCTAAAAGCCATAAAAGATCATTCATTGTCCCACAGCCGGCTTACCCGCAACACAACTTACGATAAGATATATTATGTTAACTTGTGCTATCCAATAACCCCTCCTGTTTGCTTATAAATAATATAAGTATTTTGTGAATTAGCTATATTTAATAAGCATTATTCCTTAATATGTAATATTGTTTATAGCTTTTTATTACTGGCACTCACGGTGAATCAGGGTTTTGCTGAAATTTTGTTATTTTATTTTTTTTAAAAATTTTTTTTGGCTAAATCAGCGAAATCGGACTCGGCCAAAGGTTGGATAAATCTCAAAAAAGCGTTTTTTTAAAATACCATCAAAGCGCGGACATAAGAACCTGGAGCGAAAGCAAAAAATCAGGCAGCTTTCATAGCCCGTTAAAACACCATCAAAACCTGAAAATGCGTTATAACAAGCGCTCCATCAAACCGCCTCCCCCCCACCCCGGGGATCGCTAAAAACCGGAAAATCGTCAAAATGCTTAAAATACCATCAAAGGCAACGTATCAGGAAACCATAAAATCAGGAAATTTTGGGGGGAATACAAAACACCATCAAACACTTGGAATGGAAAAGCTTGAAATGCAGCGGGGCGCTTTTATTTTTTAAAAAATACCACAAACGGCTAAAACGGTATTTTGAAGGTCTGTTTGTCGTACATATAAGCCAGCCGGCAATTTGCATTGGGGCGCAAAAACACAATAAAAGCCTGAAATCAGCCGGGGTATGGCGAACCTTGTGGCTTATTGGTATGTACTGAAGGGTAAAATGCCTTTTAAATCGCTATAAACGGTATATACGGGGGAAAATGGCTCCAAAAATGAGTTTAGGGACATTATCTCACACTTTTAGCCCGAATCCTTCAGTTGTGACTCTGGCCTGTCGCGGGCCTCTGGCGCTGCCCGCGACTGAAGGATTCGCCCGGAGGGCAGCTCTTTTGGCCAATGAATCAGAATTGCAATGGCCAAAAGGGCTGGCCCCGCCCTTTTGGGGCATAACTCTCTATCCCTAATCGACATTAGCGTAAGACCATTAGCTTTCACTTCACGGCCAAAAGAGCGGGGCTGGGTTACCCCGCCCTTTTACGCTCGTGGGCGATTTTTGAACGCCTTTTTTGTGCGTTTTGTATTGTAAACACATCCGCCCCGCTTATAGTCGGAAAAGGGCGGCCCCTTTGGGGTGAAACTTGCAGTCAACTGCAACTTTCGGGTTAGGGGAAGTTTATAATGAATGGAAGGGTCTTTTTTGGGGAAAACCCATTGGCGTCCGGATTGGCGCTGTCCGACGAGCCATTATACCGAGCGGAATCATCAGGTAACCGGCGGCCAAAAGAACTGCGGCCAGAGTTGACCAGATATCTCTTCCGTCAGGAGCCGCTTTGGAGAGGGAAATATAGCCGGTTATTATAATAATGACGGCCGAACCCGGTATATAGCTGTCTTTCTTAGTAATCCCCCCCTCACGCGCGTCAATTATTCCCTCCGGAAAGGCTTTGGCTGCCTTTCCTGGGATAGTGTTGCTGTTTTTTTTATTTTTATGGGACATGGCAGGGGATTTAAGATTCCAGATCCAAGATTCCGGATTCGAAACTCAAAAACTACGATTCAAGATTGAAGATTTGGGATTTAATTTTGGATCCGCAATCTTCAATCAGCAATTGTTGCTTATTCCTGCCTGTCCGATCTTGAATCCGGAATCTTGAATCTTCAATCCGCTTACCTACTTGGCCGGCGGAGTAAGCCTGGCTATAAGACGCTGACGGATAAAATCAAGCATACCCTTGCTTGTCGGATCCTTTTCAGCCGCAAACATTTCCTCAATAAAGCCCAGGCTGTGCTCGTCGCCTATATTGCCTATCACGTTCAGCGCCTGACTTTTCAGGCTCAGGTCGGACGATTTGGCGAATTCGTAAGCGGTATCAAGGCCGCTTTTGTCGTCCATTTTTGAAAGCGCAAGCGCCGTTTCCACGCGCACAGCCGGATCTTCGTTAGGGTTAAGATTTTTTTTCAACTCATCAAGCGCTGATTTATCTCCGATATTTCCCAACGCGCGCACAGCTTCCAACCGGATATATTTATCATTATCCGCCAGCATCTTTATCACGGTCTGCTCCGCCTTCTTTGACTGCAAGTCTCCCAAAGCGGCTATTGCCACCCTGCGCGAACCGGCGTCAGTGTCGGCAAGCATGGAAATCAGTTGGTCTTCGGCCGGGGCGTATTTCATGGCTCCCAGAGTGTGCGCTGCCGCATATTTTACCGCTGTGGAGGTGTCGTTAAGCGCCTTTAAGAGCGCCGGACCTGAGGTAGGGGCCATTATGTAAGAAAGTGAAATGGCCACGGCCTGTCTGACGGTGGGCTCTTTATCGGTAGTGAGCATCTCGGCAAGCTGCGGCGCGGCCTCGATCGCGGAAAGCATTCCAAGGCCGTCCACGGCGGCTACCCTGACCTGTGCGTTTTCATCTTTCAGCGCGGCTATAAGATACGGCATACCCCTCGGGTCCCGGCTCTGCGACAGAGAATCAGCCCCCTGGCGGCGAACGCCCGGTTCCGCGGCGCTAAGCTTTGCCACCGCCTCGTCAAAAGGGGTTGCAACGGCCGTAGGAGGAACGACATTGGCAGGCGGCCTGCCCCTGTTCGCTTTTACGCCGGCCGGTTCGCTTGTAACTTTTTTTATGACAGCGGCCGGTTTAGTCTGGATCGTTTGAACGCCGGGTTTTTTTTTCAGAGCCGGTTTTGTCTTATGAACAGGCGCCTGCGTCTGCGCGGAGGTCCGTGTGGAGACCACAGTCCCTGTCTGAGCGCCGGCCAAAATCGCAAAAGCGAAAACAGATGATACTGTAAAACCTGTCATATTTTTAAGTTTCATACTATGGATTCTAGTTCTTTTATCTCCTTACAGTCAATAATGAGAATCCCCGCAATTAGAACAACGGCCCGAGATAAACATAAAAGATCTTTCCCCCGTCGGTGGTGCGCCGGGCGTAGTCAAAACTAAGCACCAGTTGGAATGTCTGAAGTATAAAAGTATGTATGTCTATTCCCACTCCGACCGAATTCCTTATTTCTCTGGATTTAGGAAAGCGCGCCATGGACGGATCGGTCCAGCCGCAGGCGGAATCCATAAAAACCTTGCCGTAAACGGCCTTAAAATAGAAGTCGGGGAACATATACCACATATAATAATTCATGTCGCCGGACAGCGGCACCCTGAATTCCGCGTTGTTTATGAACGTCACGGGAGTGTCATACCGGCTGGCGGAGCTGGAATACCCCCTCACCCCGCCCAGCCCCCCGAAGTCAAAAGTCCACCTGTCCCGCCCCGTACTTTCGGCCGCCACGAAGCGGTTGACGAAAGTGGAGCGTTTTGAAAGCGGAAAATATTTAAGGTATTCAAGGACATAAGCGTCGTATTGTAAATTGCCGCCGAATTTTTCCACAGCCTTGACATAGCCGGCCTTCGCGAGCGAACCGCTGACCGCCGTAAGGTAAAGGCCGTTTACGGTGTCGCGCACATAGGAGACCTGAAAAGCACGCGTACGCAGGCGGTCCGCTTTGACGATATCGGTATAAGTATCGGTCTCATTTTTATTTACGACCGTAAACTCAACGCGGTTGTAGCGGTTAAAAGGCCAGGCCGTGCCCACGGACTGCTGAGAAGAACGCTTGTTGAAGTTGAGCCCGTCCGAGCTGGTATTATCATGGGAATTTTCTCCCGAAGCCGCCGCCGTCAGCGGCATGCGCCAGCGGGAATAACCGTAAGCGGTCTGATAATTTAAAAAATCCGCTCCGGAATTATAGCTTGCATACAAGCTCAGGTTATGGCGCCCCAGCATATCGGAGGCCTGCCAGTAATTCATCAGGTACAGCCCGCCCGGAGAAGAAAATATAAAAGCCGGGAAAAAGAGATCGGTGGAGGCGCTGAATTTATAAGGCTTATCCGTGCCCCCCAAAGCTTGGAGGGGCGCCTTGGAGTCCGGGCTCTGGACGGCTGCAGCTGAAAACACCGGCTCATAAAGGAAATTGCGCGCGTCCCCGGAGTAAATATTCATATTTCCTTTCCTGAAACCCGAAAAATACAGGCGTCCGCCGGAATCCGGCGACGGGGTGAAATTCCCTCCCATGGAGCGTGTGAGCCTCAGCGCTTTTCCTGAAGCGGGTTCCAACTGGTAAAGATCGAATATATTGCCTGCGTCGGAAACAAAGAATATTTTTTTTGAATCAGTTGAAAATACCGGGTCATAAATGCTGCCGTCCATTGAAAGAAGGTCTTTCAGGCGGCCGTCAGAATAAAAACAGAGATCTCTTTTCTGGCCCTCAGGGGCGTCCACCTCGCAGGAATAGGCCAGGCCCGAACCGTCCGGCGCGTAAGCCGGCGAATCTTCGTCCTGCGGGCTTTCGGTAAGCCTTTTTAACTCCGTGTAAGGGACATTCCCTTTCTCCGCGCGCGCGGCGTTTACCTCGTAGAGGTCGTTAAAACCCCCGCGCATACCCACAAAGGCGAGCCTTGAGCCGTCGGGGGAAAAGACCGGCTGACGCGCTTCCTGAAGGCCCTCCATGGCGGAGCGGGTTATTCTTCCGTCGGAGGTCCGGTAGAAATAGAGATATTCCCTGTGGTTCTTCTGGCCGGAAAAGACCAGACAGGTCCCGTCCGGAGACCATGCCAGGTTCCTCAAAGGCTTCGTGAAGCGGCCGTAGGGGATATTCTCTATTCCGGAGGTAAACGGATTTAAACGTTTTTCTTTTCCGCTTGAAAGATCCTTAATGAACACGGAGGGCGGCTGGCCGTAGCGGGTGGAGATATATGCGAGTTTTGTCGAGTCTGGGCTTAAGGCCGGACTTACGTTGAACTCGGGGATGCCGCCGGAACCGGAAGTAAGTTTTTTCCCGTAAATTTCCGGCTCGGAGAGACGCTCTTTTTGGGCCTGGGAGAGATAGTTAAGCTCCTCATACTCCCTGAATTTCTTGTCAAAAGCGAAAATATCTATGCCGATAAGCGGCTGCAGCACGGAGCTTGCCTCATAGCGGGTCCTGAAAAGCTCAAGCATCTTACGCGGCTTTTCACTGCCGTACTGCGAGGCAAGAAACCGCATGGCCCGGGCGCCGGTCTTATAAGCCAGCGTCACCTGATGCGGTTTCAGGTGGCCGAACTGGTTCAGTCGCCAGAGCGGAATAAGCCCGCCTGAAAGAGCGGCGTCGCGCGTGTACATTTCTTCGACGGCAAGATCCAGGCCGCCGGTTTCATATTCGGCCATGCCTTCCATCATCCAGGAGGGATAAACGAATGTTTTAAGGATCCGCGCCGATTTCCAGAAACCGTCTATCAGCACGCTGAACTGCATTTCGTGGGTCAATTCGTGTTCCATTACGTCTTTGAGCCAGCCCTTGGAACCGTCGGACCAGACCATAAAGCGGTCTTTAAAAGGCTCGGTAAGCCCGCCCACCCCGTCGGAAACATCGGCGATGCCTGTCTGCTCCATGTCGTTTATCGAGGAATAAAGGAAAAAAGGAAGACGTTTGGAAAGCGACGGGTTAAGGTCCGCCGATTCGCGCTTATAGGCGGCCTCAAGAGTTTGGGCCGCGTAGTCAAGCCAGGGCTTTGAGTCGCCGTAGTAGTGTATGTCAAAATGTTCCGTGGAATAAACGCGCCAGTTAAAATCCCTGACCACCACTTTGTTTTCTTCCTGCGCGCGCGCGGGAAGGATGTATAACGCAAAAATCTGTAAAATTAAAAAAACCGCCGACGGCAGGGGTTTTGACGATCCAGGGCTCGCGCGTTTCTGCATTTCTCCCCGATAGACAGTATCTGCGGAAAAAGTCCGGCAGACCCATGATAGCGGCAAAAGACGGCCGCGGAAAAGTATCCCCTACTTTCTCCTGCTTTCCTGTGTTTTGCGCTGCCTTCTTTCGCTTTCTGCCGCCTTCTGTGCGGCAGCTTTGCGGGCCCTCTCAAGACGTGCCAGGAGCGACTTTGCCTCTTCATGGGCCGGGTTAATTTTTAAAAGCTCACTAAAAGCGGAGAAGGCGCCGTCATTATCCTTGAGTTTCAGGCTTGAATCGCCAAGCAGCCAATAAGCCTGAGCCCGGTCTATAAGGGGCGAATATTCAGCGTTTGCGAGCGTTGATTTTAAACTCGCCGCCGCCTTGGCATAATCTTTAAGGTCATAGGCAATGCGCCCTTCGGTATAAACTGCCCGGAAAGCCGCTTCCCCTCCAAGGCCTTTGAGCGCCAGAAGGGTTTTGGAATAATCCTGATTATTCTTCCAGCGGGCCAGGACAAGATTTTCAAGGACCACGGGGGTTTTGGGATACTTAAGTTCCAAAATCTCATAACCCCGCGCGGCCTCGGGGAAACGGCCGGCGGCGTAATCAAGTTTTGCCAGGCGCATTGAAATTTCAAAATCATCGGGGCGGTTGCGCAGGAACTTGCGATATTCGTCGCCGGCGAAATCATAAAGACCCACACCCTGATACATCACCCCCAGGTAATAAAACAGGCGGTCGTCCGAAAACCCGAGCTGGCGGGCTTTTTCAAAATCTGCTATGGCATCGGGGTAAAACGCGGGGCCCTTTTGGAATTTAAGCAGGCCGGAATTAAAAAGGGCTTTCAGGTCTTCGGGATCGGTCTTCAGGCGCTCCTGGGCGAGCGCGATTTTCCTGTCCAGCCGCTTCTCAAGCGCGGGAGATGTTTGTTCCTCTCTCTGGAACGCCTCACGCTCCAGCCCCCCCCGCCAGGCGCGGGGAACGGCAAGAGCAAAGATAAGAACCGTCAAAAAAAAAACGGAAAGCGCCAGCGGCGCCCTGTAGCGGAGAGGGACTTTATTTACCGCGCCGCGTATAATTTCACGCCATCCCTCATACCTCACCTTCATCCTCCGAATTGTCCAGCAGTATCTGCCCCAGGGTGAGCGTGGGAGAGCCTTTGAGATATTGCTGCATCCTCTTTCGGTCTTCAAGCTCCTCGTGAGAGCGCACGGAAAGCGTAAGCTCGTAGGTGGATGAGTTCACGCCCACGACCACCGCGGTAAGTTCCTGCCCCGCTTTGGGCGCGCCTTCGGAGCCGTACTCCTCCGCGGGGACAAAACCGTCCACCTGCTCCGAGACTTTTACTTTGGCGCCTTCGGGGGCAAGGGCCAGTGTCTTAACGCGCACGACGGACCTGTAACCGAATTTCTTTTTAAGTATATCCACTGGATTCGGCGTAAGCTGTTTTATACCGAAAGAAAGCTTCTCCGTCGCTTTGTCGACCGAGAGCACCTTGCACTTTATGCGCTGGCCGCGTTTGTAGGTTTTAAGAGCTTCGGCCGGATTTTTCCAGGCGGCGTCGGAAAGCCGCACATATCCCTCTATGCCCTGAAACCTCACGAACATCCCCTCGCCGGTAACTTTGGCCACCACCGCGCGCACCACGTGTCCGGCGGTAACAGAACCTATAACTTCGGTCTTGCGGATATTTTCGTCCTCTTCAAGCACCTGGCGCCTGGAAACCACCGCTTTGCGGTCTCTTTCGGAAAAGTCCACGATGTAAAACTTTATCCTGGCGTTCGGCGGGAGATAATGTTTATGGGCGCCTCCGATCTCGGAAAGCGACAGCGGCATGAAAACCCGCAGGCCGGCCAGGTCCACCGCATAGCCGCCCTTTACTATCCCGGTCACGCGGCCTTTCAGCCTTTCCTTGGCCTGAAACATCGTTTTTGCCCAGTTCCAAGCCATTTTCTCCCGGGCTTTCTTGTGGGAAAGCAGGGTGTGACGGCCTTCGCCGCCCTTTTTCTCAAGCACCGCTATTATTTCCGCGCCCACCTGCGGGAGCGATTTTTCGCCTTCAAAGTCGGTCAGCGGGATAATAGCCTCTTTTTTCTCTCCGATGTCCACCAGAACATGCTCAGGGGTTATCTGCACCACTTTCACTTTTACGATGTCCCGGGAATAAATTTTTGAGGTGACTTCGGCTTCAGCCTTCAGGAGCTCATCCATGGACATTTCTTCATCCGCTCCGGATTTAACCTCCTTTTCCGCGGGATTGACGTCCTCATTTATCTGCTGTGGAATTTCATTGGTTTCCATGGGGTTACTGCTCCTTAGTTATTGAAAAAATATCCGACATGAGCGATTTTGAAAATTCTTCGTAAGATTCTCTTGGGGTGGCTCGCGCCAGGGGTTCAAAATGCCTCACATTTCCGAACTTAATTGTTATTTTACCTAATTTTAAGAAATTTTCGGTATTAAAAATTCTCGCGCACAGCACAGGGGCGCCGCTTTTGGCCGCAAGCATGGCGGCGCCAAGCTTGGGCACAAGAGGCCTGCCCGGCCTCGCACGCGTACCTTCCGGGAAAACCACAAGACAACCGCCGCCATTGAGCGCCTTGAGGCCCGCCCTGAACGCGCCCAGGTCGCCGCCGCCGCGCCGCCTGTCTACCGGAATAGCTCCCCAGCTTTTGAATAGCGCGCCCAGCGGAGGAAAAGCAAAAAGCTCTTTTTTAGCGAGCATGCTTATCTTTCGCGCAAGCGCCACGTGGGCACCCAGGGCGGGAGGATCGGCGTTTGAAACATGATTGGCCACTATTATAAGCGGGCCGCCGCGCGGTATTTTCTCCAGTCCGGATATTTTTATGGAATTGAAAATCCGGAAATAGAGTCTTATAAAGAAAAAAACGACGTTTATGCCCACTTGGTTTGTTCCTGTTTTAAGGCGGTAATCAGTTGCCGGTTAACTGCGGTATTCGGTATTCAGTAACTGGTTACTGATCACTGTTTTTAGCGGCTTTCTCGATGGCGCTGCGGCAAAGCTTTACGATTTCCTCCACCGCCTGGGCGCGCGTGATGCGGGTGGAATCAAGATAAAAACCGTCTTCGGCTTTTTTAAGCGGATTGTTCTTGCGCTGTGAATCCTGAGCGTCCCGCTTTATTATGAAGTCAAGAATTTGCGCATACTCGGCCCGGAGCCCCTGCTCGCTCAACTGCCGGAAACGCCGTTCGGCACGGGCTTCCGGAGAAGCGTCAAGGTAAATTTTAAGCTCCGCGTCGGGAAAAACGTTGGTTCCGATGTCACGGCCTTCCATGACAAGTCCGCCTTCAGCCCCGGCGCCTCGCTGCATATCGCGCATAAAACCGCGCACGCGGCCGAGCAGCGCAAGAGCGCTTGTGGCCTTGCCCACGCTTTCAGTGGTTATCTCGCGGGTCAGCGCGCGGCCGTCAATGGAAACCAGCAGTTCGGACCCCGTGCCGCGTGCAAAACCCCACTTCAGTTTTCCCGCAAGATCCATCAGAGCGTCTTCATCAGCCAGATCAAGGCCGGCTTGAAGCGCTTTCCAGGCAAGCGCCCTATACATCTTACCGGTACTCAAAAAACCATACTTCAGGCGTTCAGCCACCATCCTGCCGACGGTGGACTTTCCCACTCCCGCCGGGCCGTCTATGGCCACAATAATGCCGTTTTTCCGCTTTGACATTTGGGAGCCTTGAGAGTTACTTAGCCACCGGCACCTTATTTGGAAGGTTTTCCTTGTTTTCCATGCCAAGCTTACGCAGCGGGCGCACCCATTTGGTGAAATTTGAGGGTTTAAGCGAATATTCATGCACCAGGCGCGCAACCTCGCTTATGGGATGGTAAGTCTCCCAGTTAAGCCGCAATATACGCACGCCGGCGTCTTCCATTTCGTCCACGAACTGGTAATAATTGTCCTGCAGGCTCCGCAGGTATTCCGGCGTTATGGTACGCTCCATCTCGCGCCCGCGCGACTTGATGCGCGCTATCGAAGTTTCCACCCGGCAGTCAAGGAAGATCATCAGCTGCGGGAACACCAACTCGCGCAAAACCATGTTGTCGAAAAGGTCAAGGTAGGTGTTGTAATCCATGTCGGTTATTATCTTATCCGGGTGCTGGTTGAGCATGCGCGCGAAGATAGTGTCTTCCCATATTGTCCTGTCCTGCACCACTCCGCGGATCTTGCCAAGGCTTATGCGCGAAACGAATTCCCTGTGCTGGCGGAAGCGGTGATTTAAAAGCCAGATCTGCATGATGGTGCCGTACTGCTTCATGTCGTCGTAGAATTTCTGAAGGTAGGGATTGCCGCCCACCTCTTCAAGCACCGGCTCAAAATTAAGCGCCTTGGCCAGTTCCATGGTCAGCGTCGACTTGCCTACGCCGATAATTCCCGCGATGCCGATATAGCCTTCAGCGAACATAGTTGCCTTCCTTATGAAACAAAATGAAAATTTTCCGCCATACGCCGTAGGCCGTACGCCATAAGCTTTTAAGGAGTTCCTTAACTGGCCTATGACCTATGGCTTACGGCCTATGGCACGGCTGGAACAGCCGTATGACTTATGGCAGGCCGCCGTGGTCTACCTTCCCTTGCTTTCCATCTCCTGCTCTATGCCTTTTATGGCAAGCAGCACATCGTCGGGGTTGGAGGCGGCCTGCATTATGTCCTCAAGCTTTGCCAGGCCCGCTTTGTGCAGTTTGACCAACGACTGGTTAAAACTCTGCATACCGTAAAATGCGCCCTTGGGGATGGCCTGGTTTATACCATCCATGTTATTTTCAGCCAGCAGCTTTTTTATATGGGGCGTGGCGCACATCACCTCAACGGCCGGGATGCGGCCGCCGTTTGAGCATGGCAACAGCCGCTGCGAAATAACGCCTTTAAGCGTTTCCGACAACTGCATCCGCACCTGTGTCTGCTGATGCGTGGGGAATATGTCTATTATCCTTGAAAGCGTCTGCACGGCGTTTAAGGTATGAAGAGTGGCAAACACCAGATGCCCGGTTTCAGCCGCGGTAATTGCCGCCTGCGTGGTTTCCAGATCGCGCATTTCCCCCACCAGTATAACGTCCGGATCCTGGCGAAGCGCCGCGCGCAGCGCATCGACAAAAGAAGTGGTATCGGCGCCCAGTTCCCGCTGGCTGATAATGCACTTTTTTTCCGTGAACACGAATTCTATCGGGTCCTCTACGGTTATAATATGGCTTTCCCACTTCTGATTTAAATACTCTATCATGGCGGCAAGCGTTGAGGTTTTGCCGGAGCCGGTTATGCCGGTGACCAGAATAAGCCCGCGCTCGCTGGTAAGCAGCTTCTTCAGGGACTCAACCGGCAGGCGCAGTTCTTCAAAAGTCGGAATTTGGCGCGGGATATGCCTTATCGCCACGCAGACCTTGCCTTTCTGCACAAAAACATTAAAACGGAAGCGTCCTATTTCCCCGCCGTCAACAGAAAAATCCGCCTCGTGCTTTTCGTTGAAAATGGATTTGAGCCGCTGGTTCATGAGCGGGAAGATCATGGCTTCGACTTCTTTGCCTGTCATGGCGGAGGCATTTATCGGAGTGATAGTGCCGTTGATACGCAGACAAACGGGGGCGTCGCTGCGGACGTGCGTGTCGCTCGCTTTGTTTTGCACCATCACTTTTAAGAGCATATCCAGCGTTATTGCCATTGAATTTTCCTTAGGGGGCGCTGAAAAAGTTTACTAAAAATAACTTTCCGGCGGTAAAACCAGCGCCCCTACTTCAGCCTTTTTGAACCGGCCTTCCGCCTGAGAAAAGCGGGTTTTTCCATATCTTCCGCGAACTGCGAGGAGACCTGCTCTGGAACGGCGGAAAAATCGTCCGAACTATAATCCCTGATTTTACTGCGGGGACGCCTGGACAGATCCGATATTAAATCGTTTTTCTTTGCCGGAAAGCCGGTGGCGATAACGGTTATTTTCAACTCATCGCCCATCTCTTCATCGTATGCCTGGCCGTATTTCATAAAAACATCGGGATTAACAGATTTCATGATGTAATCCATGGCCTCGCTGATTTCCGACAGAAGCACATTCCTTGAGCTGGTGAAGTTGACCAGCAGGCCCTTGGCACCGTCAATAACCGCGTTTTCAAGCATGGGGGAATTTATGGCCTTGGCCGCGGCGTCCGTGTGTCGCGAGGGTCCTGAGGCGCGCCCTATGCCTATAAGGGCCTCGCCCGATTTGGTCATTATTTTTCTCACATCCGCAAAATCCACATTAAGATCGCCGGCCTTGGTTATAAGGTCTGAAATGCCCTGTATAGCCTGGCGCAGAACATCGTCAGCCAGGCGGTAGGCCTCGTTTGTGGTAGTTTTGCGGTCCACTATTTCCAGCATCCTCTGGTTGGGAATTACAAGCAGACAGTCCACATACTTGCGCAATTCGTGAATGCCGGCCTGCGCCTGGGCGGCTCTCACGGCGCCTTCAAAGTCAAAAGGTTTTGTAACCACGCCTATAACCAGCGCCTTCGTATTGTCTTTGGCCACTTCCGCCACCACCGGCGCGCCGCCGGTGCCGGTACCGCCGCCCATGCCGGCCGTTATAAAAATAAGTTCCGAATCGGCGACAGTTTCCTTTATAGTATCCACGGACTCAAGCGCGGCTTCACGGCCCCGCAAAGGGTCTCCGCCCACCCCAAGGCCCTTGGTAAGGTTTTCGCCTATCTGTATACGGTTTGAGGCTTTGCTGCGCCGCAAATCCTGGGCGTCGGTGTTAAGCGCCACAAACTCCACCTGGCGCACATCGGCTTCCACCATGCGGTTGACGGCGTTGCCGCCTCCGCCGCCCACTCCGATAACTTTTATGCGGGCTTCCCTTTCGTTCAACTCCCCGCTGTAGCGTATTCTCGTTTCTGTCATATAAAAATTATAGCGAATAGCGAACAGTAAGATAGCGAATAGTGGGAACCGGGAGAACCCTGCTATTTACTATTCGCTATTTGCTTTCTTACTATTTGCTTGCTACCTCAGCCTAAAACAGGTCCTTCAGCCAGCGCCACGCCCTTTTTTCAAGCGACACTCTGGCCGCGCCGGGCGTGTCGGTGTTCCAGGTTTTCAGGTTGGGATAGCAAACAAGCCCCAAGGCGCCCAGGTAAGGCTGGGTTGAGTATTGCGGCGGACACTCAAGGATCGGCTGCACCGGAGCGCCCAGCCGCGACTGCTTCAGGTCAAGCAGCTGTTCCGCCGCCGAACTCATGCCTTTTAAAAGCGCGGAACCGCCGGTAAGGATGGCCCCCCCCGGAAGGTCGGAATAATTCGAATTCTGAACAGCGGCGTTCACCCTTTCGTAAATTTCCTCGGCCCGCGGCTGGATAAAATCAAGCAGGTCGCGCGGCTTCACTTCTTTTTTGGTCACGGAGTCCAGACCGGTGATTGTTATGGTTTTATCATCCTCAACAAGATTCGAGAGCACGGCGCCGTACTTCTCCTTTATCTCCTGGGCAATGGCCATCGTGGTGCCAAGGCCGTAGGCAATGTCGCGGGTTATATAGTCGCCGCCGGAGGATATCTCTTTTGAAAAATGCACGCTTCCCTCGTAATAAATGCCGGCCGAGGTGGTTTGACCGCCGATGTCTATAAGCAGGCAGCCCAGGTCTTTTTCCTCGCTTGAAACCACAAGCTCCCCCACCGCGAGCAGCGTGTATATGGTATCGACCACGCGGAAGCCCGCCTGCGACACTGACTTCATCAGGTTGTTTATGTGGGAACTCGATGCGGTTACTATGTGCACGCCCACTTCCAGAAGAGAGCCTTCCATTCCCACCGGATTAGGCACTCCGCGCTGGCGGTCGAGAGAGAAGCCCTGCGGGATCACATGAAGTATTTCCCTGTCGGAGGAAATGGGAACGGCTTTGGCGGTTTCTATGACGTTCGACACGTCTTCGGCCGTTATTTCACGGTCGGTGCGCGCTATATTATAGGCGCCGCGGTTATTGAAAGATTGTATGTGCGCTCCCCTCACACCCAGGTAAACCTCGCCCACTATTTCCTTGGCCTTTTCCTCCGCTTCCTCCATAACATCCGCGACAGCGCGGGCGGTTTCCGAAATATTGACAACCACCCCGCCTTTCAGGCCTTTGCATGCCACCGAGGCGCCGGAGAGAACCCGTATTTTGTCGTCCTCAGGATTACGTGCGGCAATAACGCAGGTAACCCGGCTTGAACCCATATCAAGCCCGGCTATAATCTCTGATTTTCCCATATTAAGCTCCAATACCTGCCCCGCTCTTTTGGCTCTACATCGGGCCCAAAAGGGCTGGGCCCGCGCAGGTGCCGTAAGGGCCTATGGCTTTCAGACGGCCAGAAGCCCGGTCTATAAATGAGATATAAAAATCTTGTTATTGCGCCGTCCGCGGTCTGGAAACAAAAATCCTGCCTTCTTTGAAAAATCTTAAATCCACACTGACAGGAAACTTTAACTTTAAGGAAACATCCTTCAAGACCTCGTTCAATCTTAATATTTTTAAGCGCGTGAATTCAAATTCTCCCCATAGCACTTCGCAGCCGTTCTCAAGGAACAGCCTGCAAAACTTTTCCCGCGGCCGGTATTCAAGGCGCGTCGGAGGGCTGGAAAAATTTTTACGCAAAAGGCCTATATCCCCGATAAAACCGGATAATGCCGGCAAAGCCCCATCCTCAAAACTGTCATCCCGGCGATTCCGGCCTGCCCCGCTCTTTTGTATCTGCGTCGGGACCAAAAGGGCGGGATTTCCAATACCCTCAAACTGCCCGTAAATTTCAGTCCGCAAGCCGGTTTCAGCCACCTTTGAGAAATTTTCCGTCAACAGCCTTCCGCTTTCAGACAGATAAGCTGTGGTCCCTCCGGGAAGGAACACAGGCGATACCACCGGCTCAAGGCGCACCGTGACAAACGCGCCTCCGCTAAAAAAATTACGCCTGACTAAAACGTCGCGCACCGCCGTGTGGTGGTTTTTGATCTCAAGAGCCAAAAGGGAGCAATCCGCCGATGAAAGCGGCCGGCCCTGCCTGGCTAGAAAAAGCCCTCGCGCGTATTCATTAATGGAAGGTACGGGACAATCCAGTTTCAGCTCTTTGAGCCGGAACGAAAAAAACGCGCCCGGGGAAAAACCTGAAACGACCCCGAATGACTTGAAACCGCCATAAACCGCAAGCGCGGCAGCAAGCGCAAGTCCAAGAAACAGTCGGGAGCGTTTAAGGAGCTGTTTACGCACCTTGCCCCTGAAACGCACTTTATAGCGCCTGTTTACCGGCATGCCTACATTATATTCTATTTCGGTTCCTTCAAGCTAAAATTGATGCGGAATTTGCAACGGTAGTTTATTTTTGTATAATCTAGCGGTCGTTTAGGTTGTTTTGGGCGCCCGTAGCTCAGGGGTAGAGCATTCGCCTTTTAAGCGAGTGGTCGCGCGTTCGAATCGCGCCGGGCGCACGAACTTCATTGAAAATCACATAAGGTTCACTCAAAATAGCGTGATATGCTATACTTTCATACGAGCCGGAGTGAATTAGTGATACCGGCCCGCTCCGCATTAGGCGGGCTGTCCGCGGCTAAGTTGAACGGAGGGGTATATATGAAAAATAAAAATAGGGCGGGTTTCACGTTAATAGAACTTCTGGTAGTCGTGCTCATCATCGGTATTCTGGCTTCCATCGCCATACCCCAGTATTTTAAAGTGGTCGAAAAATCAAGGGTGGCTGAACCTCAGAATATATTTTCAAGCATTGCCTCGGCCGAGGAACGGGCTATGGCAAGGAACGGCCAATACACCAATGACTTTAACCTGCTTGACCTGACTCTTAAAAACACCTCCGGCACGGACTGCACCGGAACGGCCGCCTGCGCGATGAAATATTTCAGCTACACCATACCGTCGGCCACGAACGTCACATTTACAATTACAGCCACCAGGAACTCCGGGGGCACCGCACCAGCGATACCCGCAAGGTATTCAGGCGGCTATACGATAAGCTACACCGTGCCCGGCAACTCTTTATCCTGCGGCGGAGCGGGCGCAGCCAACTGCACCATTGACCTTATAAACTAAGAAGTTTTTTGATCAATAATAAAACCCGTCCCCCGAGCTTCGGGGGACGGGTTTTTTCTATGCCTTATTGATATCGGAAAATTGGCAGACGCCCCCTTCCCGACTTTTAGGGGACGCCGCATGGCGGTTTCCCCTCCTACGCGTGCCCCGCCTTTTCGGTCCCAATATATATTCAAATAGAGCGGGGTGTGTGTTAATTTTTCGGGTTATTGATTCCCCCGTGATTTCAGCTCTTCCTGAAGCTGTTCCACAAGCTTTTTGCTTTTCTCGTACTCCATGCTAATCTGCTTCATTTTATCGAATTCCGCCGCAAGCGTTTTAAATTCGGCGTCTTTGGCTTTTAAGGCGGAATTTACACCCTGGACCTCATTTTCCAACGCGCTTCTCCTGGTCCTCTCTTCATCGTAATTGTTCTTTGCCCTTTCATAATTATTCTTTGCCCTTTCAAAGTTTTTAGCCAGGTCCTGGGCCGCGCCCCTTAATTGCTCCGCCACCACGTCCTTTTCGTTCAGGGCGTCGCGAAGCGCCGCTATTTCTCTGGCGAACGATTTCTCTTTTTCCGTAAAATCTTTCCCCAGTATATCCCGAATGACGCCGGCTTGTTTTTTTTCTTCCTCCAGAGTCCTGAAAAACTCCTCCTTAAGAGCGATTATTTCCTCGTCTTTCTTCGCGACAGAAGCCCGCCAGAATTCCATTTCCTTTTTGACGGAATCGGCCTGCTTTTCGCTGGCGGCTTTCTGCTCTTCCGCGTTCTTAAGCTTGAGCATCATGTCGCTGATCTTCTTCTCGTCATCGCTGACAAAGATCTCAAAGTTCGACTTGAGCGTTTCGGATTGATATTTCAGCTCCCGGCATTCCTTCTCTTTGGCGGAGAATTTATCGGACAAAACCGCTATTTCATCCGCGGCGTTCCTTTTTGCCTGAGCCAGGTCCGCCTGCAGCGAGTTGAGCTTCGTCTGCCTTTCCTCGGATAGTTTTTTCAAGGCCTCGGTTTTCGGCAGGCTATCGGCAAGCTTGGAGCGGAAATCTTCGAGCGTGCGGCGGTATTCGGCTTCCTGAACTTCATGCGCCCGCTTGAAAGCCTCGAATTCCTGATCCGCTTCCGACAAGGCCGTCTGTTTTTCATCGCAGGCGCGACGCAAATTTTCCTTAAGTCTGGCCGCTTCCCGGTCTTTTTCAGCCAGCTGCTCGTCGTAATATTTTTCCTTCTCGGTGTATATCCTGGTGAGCTTCTCGTGTTCAAGAAGCACCATTTCTTCCCGTTCAATTTTTAAAGCTTCAATATTGCCTCTAAGCTGGGACAGTTTTTTTTCGGTGAATTTCCTTTCCTCGGCAAAATTCTGGGCCTGGGCGTCAAGCTCCGCCTTGCGGACTGCGGAAGATTCGGTAAGGGCGGCGGCGCGCTCTGAGTCATGGACGGACTTGAGCTGCACCCTGAGCGTCTGCAGGTCAGCCTCGCGTTTTTCGCCAAGGGCGTCGAGCTCACGGCGAAGCGCGGTTATTGAGCTTTGCAGGCCGGCTTTATCGCGCGAGACCTCTTCCACATCCTTCCTTAGATGGGCTATCTCCTCGATTTTCATGCGCAGGCTGTCTTCGTAAATGCGGCCGCCGGTTTCGATCTCGCTTCGAAGCGCGGCAATGTGTTTTTCCACCTCAACTTTAAGCCGCACCTCATACTCGGACTGCAGCTGTTTCTCGCGGAAAGAGTTTTCCTCAGCTTTCAGGCTTAACTGGGTCTGCAGTTGTTCCACTTTCTGCACTGCCGACTCGCGGTCAGTCTGCATGGTTTTCATGGTTTGCTCAAAGATTTTAAGGTTGCGCGCCAGGTAATCTATTTCTTCCTGGCGTTTTTTGAGTTCCTGCTTATAGTTTAGGTCAACCTCGCCCAGCTTCTCCGCTAACCGGTTGCGTTCGTGCTCAACCGCTATTTTAAGACGCTTGGGAATTTCCATTTCCATGTCGCGGTAATGGCTCTTTTCGGTTTCAAGAGCCGCGGTCAGCCGCGAAATCCTGCCATCAGAATCTTCACGCCGGTTTTTCTTCTCTATTTCAAGCGTTTTTATGACGCCCTCAAGGCTTGCGAGGGCGTCCTTATAGCGTTCAAGATCCTGGTCGCGCCTGCGCACGGCCTCGGGCAGATCCTTGAGCTGTTTATCAACAAGGGCGAGCTTAATCCTGTAGTCCTCTATTTCCTGGTTTTTCTCCAGCAGTTTTTTATCTATTTCGAGGTCTTTCTGTTTCAGCGCCTTTTCGCGCTCGTCCACCTCTTTCTGCCAGCTGTCACGGCTCCACTTGAAAACAGCCTCCTGCTTTTTCAGCTCCAACGCCGCGGCGGCCTCGCGCTTTTCGAACTCTTCCAGCCGCGTACTGTAGACTTTTTCCTGCGCGGCTTTGCCCAATTCAGCCTCTTCTCCTATTTTTTTCCTTTCGCTTTCAAGCCTGGCCGAATAGAGTTTTTCGAACTCCTGCTGCTTAGACACCTGTTCCTGGCGCAGCTGCCAAAGTTCCGACTCAACCTGCGACCAGCGGACGCGGAGCTCTTCGGATTTTTTCTGGTAATCGTCAAGCATTTTGTTTTCTTTCTGCTTCAGGATCTCTTCCTGTTTAGAAAGCTTATCCACCAGTTCTTTTTCACGCTCGTTAAGGCGTTCAAGCTTTGAGCGGAATTGGTATTCAAGCGAATCCTGCTTTGATTTCATCTCCTCATCATGACTGCGCAGGATTTTCTCAATTTCGGCGTTTTTGGATTTAAGCTGGTTCTCAAGGAAAGCCGACTGGCTGGCCCGATCCTGCAGATTCTGACGATTTTTCAGCCCCTCTTCTTGCAGGACGCGGATTTTATCAAGCGACCAGCGCAGGGCCAGGCGCGCGGTTTCCACGTCGTTTATGGTCTGCTCGTTAAGGGAATTTTCATCAAATTTTTCATTCATAGAATTCTCCGTTTCCGCCGGTGACTCTGGCCTGTCGCGGGCCTTTGGCGCGGTCCGCGACTGAGGCGGACCCGCCGGTTTGTTTGGCGGGCAACTCAACTTGTCGGAACTACATATTCAATTATAGGTATCTGCCGCTAACTTAATGTTAATATTCAGTTAAATATATGTTGCGCGCGATACCCCGGCGGTTTTGATAACCCGCCGCCTGCTTATTTGCCGAAGGCCCCGCACTTTGGCGGGACCCCTTCCGGCAGATTAATCCACAGCGCCTCCGGCCTGTTCCGCCTTAGGCGGATTGTCCGCGACCGGCGGACATCGCATGGCGGTTTTCCCTGCCTTTCTGAAAAAGTGCGGGGCGGGCGGGGTAATTGTACTAAATTCGCCTTTTTGGGAATTGTTTCAGCCGGCGGGAGGTCCTTATTCCTGCTGAAATTTAACGCGAATTCTCTCTTCCGGAATTGCGCTTTTTCCCCTGCCGCCCGGGGATTTACCGCGAGAAACCGGGAATAGCCGCGGTCTCCGCTTTTTAATGCATGGCTTTTCATTCCCGGCTTTACACCTCCCTATTTGCCGCTGCCGTCTTAAAATTTGACAAACGATTGAAGGATTGATAGATTAGAGTTAATTCCAAACTTTTTAGTTCAGGGTTCCGCAAGTCCAACCTTTAGAACTTTCCTAAAAAGACGGGGATAAATACAAAACCGGGGAGTCTCAAGCGACATGAAAACAATGACAATGGAAAAAAGAAAAATAGCGCTCAGCGAAAACCAGTCCAAGGTGATAAAGGACAAGTACCTGCGGGACGAAAACACCGTTGAGGAGCTTTTTGAGCGCGTTTCGCACAACATCTCTCTTTCGGAAATAATTTTCAATCCTGAAGCGGAAAAATGGGGCGCCTTTGAGGGAGTGCGCTGCCGCATAATGGAAACCAATACTGACGGAAATCCCACACGCACCATCCTTTTTCACGACGGGCTGTTTGAATGCTCGGAGCGGGAAGAGAACTTCCTTAAATTTATTTCAAACCTTGAAAAAATACACAAAAACATAACTCCGGCCAAAGAAGCGGCTCTCCGCTGGCAGACCGAATTTTACAACATGATGGCGGATTTTGATTTCCTGCCGAATTCCCCGACCCTTATGAACGCGGGCCGCGATCTGCAGCAGCTCTCGGCCTGCTATGTGCTCCCTGTGCCGGACTCCATGGAGGGCATTGCAAAGGCGCTTACCGCACAAAGCCTGATACAGAAATCAGGCGGCGGCACGGGGTTCTCGTTTTGCCGCGTCCGGCCGAAGGGCGACGTTGTAAAAAAGACGAACGGCGTAGCCTCAGGCGCTATCTCTTTTATGAAGCTCTTTGACAAGCTTACCGATGTGGTAAAGCAGGGCGGCACGCGGCGCGGCGCGAACATGGGCATACTGCCCTATTGGCACCCGGAGATAAAAGACTTCATCACCGTAAAGTCGCAGCCCGGCGTGATGGAAAATTTCAACATTTCCGTGGCGCTTGACGACAAATTCATGAAAGCGGTGGAAACCAATTCTTCTTATGATCTGATCAACCCGCACACCAAAGAGGCGGCAGGATCGTTGAAGGCGCGCGAGGTGTTCAACACGCTGGTTGAATCCGCCTGGACGAGCGGCGACCCCGGCATAGTTTTCATAGATAAGATAAACGAAACGAACTCAAATCCCACCCCGGCGCTGGGACAGATAGAAAGCACGAATCCATGCGGCGAACAGCCATTGTTGCCCTGGGAATCGTGCAACCTGGGGTCCATAAATCTGGCCAACTTCGTTACCGGAGATATAACGCGCGGACAGCTTGATTACGAACGGCTGGGAAACACTGTTTCAAAAGCTATACGTTTTCTGGACAACGTCATAGAGATAAACAATTATCCTCTGCCCGAAATCGAAAAGATAGCCAGGGGCAACCGCAAAATAGGCCTCGGCGTAATGGGCTGGGCTGAAACCGCCGTAAAACTGGGCGTTGCCTACGACAGCCCCGAAGGCCTTAAAAAAGCGGAGGAGGTAATGAAGTTTATTAATGACAAATCCCTTGAAGCTTCCGAGGAACTGGCCAGGGAACGAGGCGTTTTCCAAAACTGGAAAGGCTCCATTTACGATGCGGAGAGCAAATATTTCAAAGGCGTGGCCGCAAAACCAAGAAACGCCTCGCGCACTACTATAGCGCCCACAGGCACCATAGCTATAGCGGCCGGCCTGCAGGGCTCGGGCATAGAGCCTTTCTTTGCCGTGGCCTATACCCGCTACAACGCCAAAGCCCTTGAAGCCATAAAGAGCGGCAAGGACGCCGAAGCCAAGGATACTTTTTTCGAGGTTAACCCCTTGTTCAAGAAGATAGCGGAGAAGAACGACTATTTCGGCATGGAAGAAAAAGCTCTTTGGAAAAAGGTGGATTCAAACCATAAAGCGGTCAGGGGAATACCGGAAATCCCGAAAAACATACAGGACTTATTTCCCACCGCTCATGATGTATCCGTAGAATATCATGTAAAAATTCAGGCGGCTTTCCAAAAACACATAGACAATGCCGTCTCAAAAACCATTAACATGCCCACAAGCGCCCTGGTGGAGGATGTGCGGAACTGTTATCTGCTGGCTCATAAACTGGGCTGCAAGGGCCTGACGGTTTACCGCGACGGCTGCAAATCGCAGCAGGTTTTAAATATCGGCTCCACCCTGCCCCAGGCAAAAAGCAAAAAGAAAAAAATACCGTACCAGTCTTTCGGCGTGTCGTCCGAGTATTTTCAGCTGAAAACCGGCTACGGACCCCTGCACATACATATAAACTATAACGAGCACGGCCCCTACCAGGTGTTTACCAACATCCCCCCGCTCGGGACCGAAATAAGCGGCCTTACCGCCCTCATAGGTATTTTGCTTTCAAAATATCTTACTGAAGGCGGCGACCCGATAAAGGTAATAAAGCATCTTAACTCGGTTAAGGGCGACAGGCCGATGGGGCTGGGAGAGAACCGCATTAACTCCATCGCGCACGGCATAGCCATCGCGCTCAGGAGCCACTTAAAGCGGACCGGCATGCTGGCCTCCGACCAGGACATTAACGGACAGGAAAAGCTGGAGCTGTGGGAAATCACGCGCACCCAGTACTGCCCGAAATGCTATTCTTCAAACGTGTCGTATGAATCAGGCTGTTCCGGCCCCACCTGCCATGACTGCGGCTATTCGGAGTGTTCTTAACGGCAGCGAATAGCGAATAAGGAACCCCGCCTCAACCGCGGGGTTTCTTGTTTTTGACTTTCCGAAGAACTCAACCACCGGTCCCTATTCGCTTTTCGCTATCCCCTGTTTTTTTACTATACTGTCTATATTCGGATGTTAACTTCCGTGGACTATTTAAATGTCAAAGATAATCATATTCCTGTTGCTTATTGCTCCGGTTCTTGCGGCGGAAACTCACAAAAAAACCGATACTTACCAGGCAATTGCGGACGAACTCCTGAAAGACTGCACAGGCATCAATAAAACAATCGCCGTGACAGGATTTTCATATTCCGACGGCCGGGATTCCAGGGACGGCGGCGTTGTAGCCGGGAGAATAACCGCCAAACTGCTAAAAGTTAAAAAAAACAAGATAATTGGGCGAAAAGAGATAGATAATGCGTTTGAAGAATTAAAACTCCAACGCTCCGGCGCCATTGGCTCCGATTCCGCAAAAGAGATAGGCAAAATGCTGGGAGCCGACTGGATAGCAGTAGGGACCCTGACTGAATTGCCGGACAAACAAATAGCGCTGAACGCCCACCTGGTCGATGTTGGATCCGGTGAGATAATAAACGCCGCCAACGCCCGGATAAAAAAAGACTGGCTAAAGCAGTACAGAAAACTTCTCGCGGAAGAAAACAAAGCGATTGAGAAAAACCCGAAGACTGCACAGATATTTTACGAAAGGGGAGTAATGTACGCTGACCTGGGAGAATACGATAACGCCATAGCCAGCTTCGGTCTGGCGATCAGCCTTAATCCGGCCCATTTGAAAGCTTATTTTGGCAGAGGAAACGCATACTATCATAAGGGCAAGTATGACAAGACAATTGAAGATTGTTCCAAAGCGATAGCGATTGACCAGAAGTATACTGCGGCATATATTATCCGCGGAGACGCATATAAGTTCAAAGGCGAGCGTGATAAAGCAATTGAGGATTATTCCGAGGTTATAGCGATTAACCCGAAGGATGCCATGGCGTATTCTGTCCGCGGCCTGACCTATGACGATAAGAACGAATATGACAAGGCAATTGTGGATTTATCCAGGGAGATAGCGATTGACCCGAAGTATGCAGAGGCTTATACTATGCGCGGAATTGCCTATGGTCATAAGGGTGAATATGACAAGGCGATCGAAGATTTATCCAGGGCGATAGAAATTGACCCGAAGTATGCCGAGACATATTCCAACCGCGGGATCGTCTATGCTCACAAGGGTGAGTATGACAAGGCGATCGAAGATTCTTCCATGGCGATCGAAATTGATCCGAAGAATGCCAAGGCATACGGCAGCCGCGGACTTGCCTATGATTTTAAGGGCGAGTATGATAAGGCGATTAAAAATTATTCCAAAGCGATAGCAATTGATCCAAAACTTGCTACGGCATATTGTAACCGCGGAATTGCCTATGCCAATGAACACGGATATGACAAGGCGATCGAAGATTTATCCAGGGCGATAGCGATTGACCCGGAGTATGCCGAGGCATACTCTAACCGCGGAATTATCTATACCCACAGTGGCGAGTATGATAAGGCGATCGAAGATTTGTCCAAGGCTATCGCGATTGACCCGAAGAATGCCAAGGCATATGGCAGCCGCGGACTTGCCTATGATTTTAAGGGCGAGTATAATAAGGCGATTCAAGATTGTTCCCAGGTGATAGCAATTGACCCGAAGCTCGCTGCGGCATACTGTAACCGCGGAATTGCCTATGCTAATAACCACGAATATGACAAGGCTATTGAAGATTTATCCAAAGCGATAGAAATTGACCCGCAGTATGCCGAGGCATATGCAGTCCGCGGATCGGCCCATGCCCAGAAGCGCGAGTATAACGCGGCAATCGAAGATTTTTCCAAGACAATAGCGATTGACCCGAAGCTTGCTAAAGCATATAAAGCTTATGGCAGCCGCGGACTTGCCTATTATCAGAAGGGCGAGTTTGACAAGGCAATTGAAGATCTATCCGAAGTGATAGCAATGGACCCGAAGGATGCTCCCGCATATTCTTTCCGCGGAAATGCCTACCGTGCGAAGGGTGAGTTTGATAAGGCAGCCGCTGACGAGGAAAAATACCAAAGCCTGCTTAAAAAATAGCCCCCGCCGGGAGATTTTTATTTTTTCAACATTAAGACACTCAACCGCTATTCGCTATTCGCTTTCCCCTACCCTTAGCCCTTTGCTATCATATAGCTATGAAGAGAGGTTTTTTCATCGTTCTTGAGGGCCCCGACCGTTCGGGAAAATCCACTCAGGCTAAACTTTTGAAAGAATGGCTTAAAAGCAGGGGGTTTTCCGTTATACTGACGCGCGAACCGGGCGGAACCAAGGTTTCCGAACAGGTGCGCAAAATACTTTTAGATCCGAAAAACGACATAGCGCGCCTGACCGAACTTTTTCTTTACGAATCTTCCAGGGCCCAGCATACGCTTGAGATAATATTGCCGGCTCTCAAAGCGGGCAAGGTGGTTATCTCCGACCGTTTCACTCTCTCCACCACCGCCTACCAGGGTTATGGCCGCGGCTTGCCCATAAAAACCGTAAACACGCTTAACGCCGCAGCCACCTGCGGCCTGCAACCGGATCTTATTTTTGTTTTTGACATCCCCGACAACATATTTGCCGAAAGGGAAAGACGGGCGCAAAAGCTTTTGGGGCCCGACCGTATAGAACTTGAGTCTGCCGCTTTCAGGAAAAGAGTGAACAGGGCTTATAAGATCCTGGCCAAAAAACCCGGCGTGGTGCGCATAAACGGCGCGCTATCCGTAACAGATATCCGTCAAAAGATCATCGGGCGCGTCGGGCGGCTGGTAGGCGGGAAGAATTAAAGATTCAAGATTCCGGATTTAAGATTGGATAAGCAGAAAGAATTGGAAATTGTCTTCTAAACTTGAATCTTGAATGAGGTGTTTTTTACATGGGGCTTTCTCAAATTATCGGCCACGATAAAATGGTGGCGCGTCTGAAGTCCATGCTGGTCTCGGAACGCGTGCCGCCTGCACTGCTGTTCACAGGCCCCGAAGGCGTAGGGAAGTTTTTGGCCGCCAAAGAATTCGCCAGGGCTCTAACCTGCCTGCATAAGCCTCTGGAAGAGCCAGTTGCCGAAGAAAGCCTTTTCAACTCTCTTTCAGAACCCGTCACTCATAACTCATCACTCATAACTCATAACTCAGATGATGCCTGCGGCGTTTGCGCCTCCTGCCTGCAGATAGACAGCGGAGCCCACCCTGATGTCAGAATTATAGACACCATTTTCCAGGCGGCTCTTCTTGACGAGGAAGAAAGCCGCAACCTGAAGGTGGACACCATACGCGAGGTTTGCCGCTACGCTAATCAGACACCCATCCTTTCCGCCCGTAAGGTTTTTATAATCCGCGACGCAGAGGCCATGGTGCCGCAAGCCCAGAACGCGCTTTTAAAAACTCTTGAGGAGCCGCCGCCAGACACTGTGCTTATACTCACAGTTTCAAAGAAAAACGCCCTGTTCTCAACCATAATATCCCGCTGCTACATCCTTGACTTCACCGCCCTGCCGCGCCCGGCGCTTGAGAGGCTGCTTGAGGCGCAAGGGCTCTCTCTTAACGAAGCAGCCGCATTAAGTTCGCTGTCGCAGGGCTCGCTTAAAAAGGCTCAGGATTTACTTAAGCTTTCCGACCGCCTTAAAGGCGCACCCCCGCTTGACGGAATGGGAGCGTTTAAAATGTCCGCGTCGCTCCCTAAGGACACCCACCGCGCAAGGCATGAGGTGGGCACACTGCTTGATTTGCTGCTCGCCGGAGCCAGGGTCCGCTGGGCCGCCGCGCCGGAGGGCTTAAAAAAACCGCTTTCCGCCCTGGTGACAAAGCTGCTTGCCTTGCGGCGCATGATAACCCAGAATGTATCCTATGCCCTCATACTTGAAACAGCTTTGCTTGAAAGCGAAAAACTCGGCATTTTACCTGAGAACATAATAAAGCAGGAGACTTAAAATGGATAAAAAATATTTCTATATAACCACCCCTATTTATTATGCGAATGACAAACCGCATGTGGGCCACGCCTATACCACGCTGGCGGCCGATGTGCTGGCCCGGCATTTACGCGCCGCCGGGAGGGATGTTTATTTTCAGACCGGTACCGACGAACACGGCGCGAATATAGAGAAGATAGCCCGTGAGAAAAATATCGAGCCTAAAACCTGGTGCCGCGAGATTTCAGCCGATTTCCGGAATCTCTGGAAAACCCTGAATATCAGCTACGATTATTTTATCCGCACCACGGACCTCGACCATGAGCGCAGAGTGCAGGCCGTTTTTGAACGCCTGATTGAAACAGGCGACATCTACCCCGGCTCTTACAACGGCCTCTATTGCCGCTCCTGCGAGAATTTCATGGATGAGGGAGAGCTGATAAACGGCAATTGCCCCGTGCACGGCAAGCCGCCGGAACAGGTCAGCGAGGAAACTTATTTTTTCAAACTCTCAAAATACCAGGGCCCGCTGCTTGAGCATTACGCCAAAAATCCGGATTTTCTGGCCCCAAAGCACAGAGCTCAGGAAATAATAAATTTTGTGAACTCGGGGCTGAAAGACATCTCGGTTTCAAGGACCAGGGTAACCTGGGGAGTGCAAGTGCTCTCAAACCCCAGGCACACGGTTTATGTGTGGTTTGACGCCCTTTTGAACTACGCCACCGGCGTAGGCTACCGCCCGCAAACCCCGGACCCCGCTTTCGCGGAAAAATGGCCGGCGGACGTGCATTTTGTGGGGAAGGAAATTTTCCGTTTCCACGCGGTAATCTGGCCCGCCATGCTTATGGCCCTCGGGGTTGAGCTGCCCAAAAAGATTTACGCCCACGGCTGGTGGACTGTAAACGGCGAGAAGATGTCAAAGTCAAAGGGCAACTTTATAAATCCCGAGGACATCGTGCGGGAATACGGCCTGGACGCCTTCCGCTATTTTATTTTCAGGGAAGTGCCTTTCGGGGCGGACGGGGATTTTTCACACGACTCCTTCAAGCGGCGCTATAACGCGGACCTCGCCAACGATTTCGGGAATCTGTTTTCACGGGCGCTGAACATGGTGAACAAATACCTGGAGGGCCGTCTTCCCGGCAAGCCGGAAGGCGGGGCGCTTTTCACTGAATTTTCAAAGCGCACAGCGGAGATAGACAAGAAACTGGAACAATTGCAGTTTGGCGAAGCCCTGGACCTTATCTGGCAGGCGGTTTCCATCCTGAATAAAAAAATCGACACGGAAAAGCCATGGGAAATGGCAAAGAAAGATCCACAGGCCCTGAAACCGCTGCTTCACGATCTGGTATGGTGTCTGCGTCTTATAGCCGGCTGGGTATACCCCTTTATGCCCGACACTTCCGCCAAAATGCAGATGCAGCTGAGCATAGGCCATGAGAGCGCCGCGGGAGCTGAACCGCATAAAATACCCGCGTTGTTCCCTAGAAAGCAGTAACCGGTAGCCGGCAATCAGTGACCGGTAAAAATATTTCCTATGTTTTTAAAAATGTTTAGAAAGCCGTTACTGGTTACCGGTTACTGGTTACTGATTACCGCCACCCTTCCGCCGCAGGCGCGGGCGGGCTGGCTCTTGTGGGAAGCGCCGAAAGAGGTTGCCTCTCCGGCTGCGGAAAAAATTATTTACTCCGCCAAAGAGCCGGCTGATTTAACATCCGAATTCGTCTTTTCCCCATCCGGCAAAGAAAAGCTGCCGGCAAACTTGATTTTTTTCGCCAATCTTTCCGATCTGCGCTCTTTTTCTGCGGCAGTCGGCTGGACTGAATGTGAAACCCGGCTGTTTGATTCCATCGGCCAGGCCCTTAAAAAACTTTATTCAGGCAGAAAACCGACAAATTTTCTTCCCGCCAAAAGCTGGCTGCTTGGGGGAAAAACCCAGGACCTCTCTTTTTGCGGGGCTCAGGGGAACCAGTTCGAGATTTACTTCTGGCGACTCCCCTTCCGCGGCCAGGGCGGAACGCCTTTTTGGGCCGGGGCAGTTTATGGAACGGGAGCGCAGGACACGTTTAACGCCGCGCTAAAAAACCAAAAAGTCAAAAAATCCAAAATTAAAAACGCCCGTTCAGCCGCTGATAGCGCCAAAGGCCAGCGGCAGGCCAGTGTCACTAAGAACGAGGTGTTTTTAATTTCACTCCGCTGATATTAAGCGAATAGCAAATAGGGAATAAGGAGCTCCTTAACCACTATTCGCTGACCACAGGCTTGAAAGCCCTGTAAATTCCTATTATCACGCCTGTCAGCGCGTATATGGAAAAAAACGTGAATAAGGCGTCCTGCGGGCAGTAAACTATAAGCGAAAACACCGCCAGTATCAAGAGCATGCCTTTGACTGAATTCGGTTTAAGCACATTGCCCTGTTTGAAAGCCGCGTAGGGCACGGAAGAAACCATTAAAAGCGCGAGCGCGATCATGATGAACGGAATCACTCCGTAAATGAAAGGCATCTGGTTCATCACGAGTTTTATGCTGCGCACCCCGCCGCCGGCCTCAAGCATGCTGTATGCCAGTACGAAGGAAACCAGTATGCCCGCGGCCGCAGGTATGGGCAGGCCTTGGAAGTAATGTTTGGAACCACCGCCGAAATGCGATTTAACATTAAAGCGGGCAAGCCGCAAAGCCCCGCAAAGCACATATAAAAACGCCACAGGGTAGGCCCAGAAGCCGTAATCCTTCAGCACAAAATTATAAATGAGATATGCCGGAGCGATTCCGAACGAAATCCAGTCGGAAAGGGAATCTATTTCCACTCCGAAAGAGCTTTCCCCGTGCACCAGGCGGGCTATACGGCCGTCCAGCATATCCATGAAATAGGAAAATATAATAAGCCAGGCCGCCGGCACATATTTACCGTCCGAGGCCGCTATTATTGAAAAAAACCCGGCAGCCATGTTCGCGATAGTGAACAACGAAGGCAGAACCACGGCGCCTGTTTTCTTTATTTTGGACAGGTCAAGTTTTCCCTGCGGGTTCTGAATTGCGTTGTTTTCTTCCATAATTATCACTCCTCAGGAAGACAGGATTCAGGAGTCAGAATTCGGAATTTCACTTCTGACTCCTGACTTCTGAATTTCCACTTCCGGCTGTCTGACTACCAAAGTCCCAATATAGTTTCGCCGCCGGCCACCTTGTCTCCCGGTTTAACAAGCACCCGGGCGGTGTTCGGAAGGTAAACGGCCACCTGTGACCCGAAATATATCATGCCTATTTTCTGTGAAGTTTTCACTTCCTGTCCCTCGCGGACATAGCAGGCTATCCTGCGGGCTATTGAACCGGTTAGCTGCTCCACGGCGAATTTACGGCCCGATGGATCTGAAAACCACATCAGGTTCCTCTCGTTCTTAGCGGCTTCAGGCTTATACGCGATGGCAAAACTGCCTTTTGAATATTTCACGCTTTCCACTTTTGCATCCGCGGGGGCGCGCTGTATATGGACATTGAAGATGGAAAGGAAAATACGCACCACTGTCACATCGGGATTCTCTTCCACGCCCACGCTTAACACCGTGCCGTCGGCAGGGCAGGCGATCTCACCCGGAGCAAAAACCTTATCGCGCTCCGGGTCCCGGAAAAAATAAGCCGAAAAAGCCGAAAAAACAAGCCCCAGCAGAAGGGCCGGCACGCCCAGCCACCTCGACCAGACCGAAATTATTCCTCCGACCGCCGCCACTACGATGCCGGTTATTACTAATTTGACCCCTTCAGGTGAAAATCCCATATTACTCGCTCCTAATTTTGCATTTTTTTAAAAATCAGTTCGCAATTTAAACTTATACAAATGGGCATGGTGGGACTCGAACCCACACGGCCTTGCGGCCAACGGATTTTAAGTCCGTCGCGTCTACCAGTTCCGCCACAAGCCCTTACAAAAGACTCGCCCGCTACCTCAGCGGACGCCCGCCGCGCTGGTGGGCGAACCCGCACGGAGAGAACTCCAGCTGATTTTAAGTCAGCTCTGGCTACCAGTTACAGCACCCGGGCTCTTTGCCGCTAATTTTACCATTTTTCCATCCTGTCCTATCTGAAGCGGACAAACCGCTCTTCAATCCGCACTCTTGAATCCTCAATCGTTCCTGCGCCGCAGGGAACTACCTGTCGCCTTTTTTCAGTTCATTTTCGCAGAGGCGGAAAAAAGAGTCGCAGGGCAGGCTTTTAATTCCGTCCAAGGCCGCTTTATCCCGTATCCCGCTGTCGGAGGTGACAATAACGGCTCTTGTGCCTTCCATGCTCAGAAAATAGGCCCGTTCAAGAAGGATATCGTCCGCCTTTCCCTCATCTGAGAAATAGACGTTTATGGACGGCCCGGCTGAACCGCCGGTAGATCTGAATCCCCCGTCAAAAACGACCCTGAAACACGAAGCCTTTAAAGGCTCCGTGCGCGCAACTTCGCCAAGCCAATGCAGGAACTCGGCTTCCAGCGCGTCGGAGTTCACTCCCTCCTGGGCTGCCCAGGAACTCCGAGAGAAATTTGAGCCGTCTATAAGGTAAACCGTGGGTTTTGAGGAAATTTTTCTCACTTTTTTTCCTAATCGCCGCCTGTTGTCCCATTTTGCATTTTTCACTTTACATTTTGCATTTTCTTTCTTACTTCCAGAACATTTATTTTTCGGAAACCTTTTTCAAGGCGCAGCCCCAGTTGAACGGGGAGCTCGGCGTTTATCGTCTTAAAGTCGCCGCTCTTAAAATCAAAACCGTAAGAGTATCCGGCATTAACTCCGGTTTCGTCCACCACCGGGGTATCCAGCCGCTCTTTCAAGGCCTGGCATAAGACATCAAGGCCAAAACCTGTTACGGTAAAAACATTCCCCTCCTCTGAAGCATTAGGCGCCGTTCCTTCGCCGGTTTTCGCAAAACCCTTTATTCCTCCGGGGGTTTTTTTAAGGATATAAACCTCCGCCTTCTTTTTAATAAGCGTAAGTTTCAGTCCCAGCGCGTCTTCAAGCCCGCGCGAGAAAAAGTCTTTATAGTCCTTGCCGTTCTCTAAAGGCAGGCTCACGCGCACATCATAATGAGCGCCGGCGATATCCGCTGTTTCTTTGTCAGGCTCTATCTTATCCGCGGATTTAAAAACGTGCTGGAGAATGAAAAAAAACGGCATCGCGGAAGCGGAAATGGAAGCCGGCCCGTAACTGGCCCGGCCGCTCTTTTTCGCGGAACGCGCTATATAAAATTCAGCCAGAGGCTTGGCGGCGGAGGTGCTGTCTTCCACAGCCGGCGCGTCCGAGTGAAGCGTTATTTTCCCCTCAAGAAGAGACTCAATGGTGTTTTCAGTGACCTCGCTTGGATAGGTAAAAGCGGCCACTTTTGACGTTTTATCAATAAGCACCGTATGCGGACGCCCATAAACCCTGAAGCTCTTAAAAACGGAAGCCGGCGCTTCAGGCGCGATCCAGCCTTTCATCTCGTGTTCCTTCATAAAGCCGCGCACAACGGTTTCTGATTCGTCCGTAACCGAGATAAAAACCACCGGCTTACCGCGGAATTTTTCAGCCAGCCCGTTTATATGCGGTATGTTATCCACGCAGGGCTCGCACCAACTGGCCCAGAATTCAAGAACCACCGCTTTACCTTTCAGGTCGCGCCAGTCGCTTAACTCTTTCAAATTAGAATTTATAAGTTTTTTCAGTTCCAAAACCGGCGCCGGCTTTTCTTTTTGGGCGATGGCGGGCCGTTCCTCGGGTTTGGCGGAACAAGCCGCGATAAACAGCAAACTCATCAGCAGGGCGTTTTTTTTCATATTTTCCCCTTCTTATTTGACTCCCAGAGCCAGGCCCTCATCGGTCGGCAGTATTGAAGCCGCGGAAAAACGGTCGGTGTCAAAAAGCACATGAAAAAACTCGCGCATGGCCCTTGCCCCGGTATTTTCAGCGTGTTCACCGCACTCAGGGCAAAGTTTACCCTTGAAAAAAACCCCGTCTACGGCCACAAGCCCGCCGGGGCGCAGATTGGCCGCCGCCCAGCGCAGACACGCGGGATGGTTAGAACCGGCGCTTATAAAACAGAAATCAAAAGGGGCGAGTTTTGAAAGGGTCTTCAGGCTTTCAAGCGGCTCACCCTCAAGCACGGTGACTTTTTTTGCAAGCCCCGAAATTTCAAGCGTTTCTTTGGCGATGGAAACCAGCGCGGGATCAGCTTCAAGGCTGTAGAGCCGCGCGCCCTCCGGCATGCCGCGCGCTATCCAATGCGCCGCATAGCCGCCAAGCGCGCCTATTTCCACGGCTTTTTTCACGCTTGAGGCGCGCACCAGCGTTTCAAGTATCCGCCCCTCCCATACCGGGACGGCTAATCCGCCAAAGCCGGCTTTCCCCATCGCCTCAAGGGCTTTGGCGCCATTACCTTCATCGGCTCCGCTTAATCTGCTCAGATAGGCCAGCGTTTCCGGGGTATGATATTCTTTCGAGAAAATGTCTCTTTTTTTATTGTCCATTTGAAAAGCGGTTTCTACAGTTTAGCTCTGTGCAGCGTTATTCCAAACCTTACTCCGCGTGTTTTACTCCCGCCGCACATCAGCACCGGAAAAGGAAAGAAATCTTTTTCATTAAAAGCGGCGGCGCAAAATGCGCCCGCAGCCCCCGCAAGCTCCGCCTGCGCCTGAAAATATAGCGCGGGACAGGTACCGGTGACACTGGCCTGTCGCGGGCCTATGGCGCTGTCCGCGACTGTGACACTGGCCTGTCGCGGGCCTATGGCGCTGTCCGCGACTGAAGATTTGGCGGCGGCATAAGGGCAAACCGCGTAAAAATTTAGTGTCAGCAGCAATTCCCCCGCCTCCGGAAGACCAAAAACTTCCTTCACGGTACCGGGTTGTGCCTGCCCGGGGGCCTGAGGCAACGCCAGTTCAAAAACGATGGGCCGGTTTTTAACCAGCGGCAAAGGAATAGCGCAAGGTCCGGAGGAACAATCCTGCGACCACACCGATACATAACCGTTTAATGGCAGTTTAAGCGCCGGGCTGGTGACCGGTCCCCCCGGACTTGTGAACGCTGAAACAACTGGCGCGGCAGGAACTGAACCCGACAGATTGCCCTCCTCCCAGGATACTCCTGCTTCGGCGCCGCCACCGGCCGCTGTCAAGGGAACCTCAAAGAATAAAAGTGTCAATAAAAGTTTCAGCATAATTTAATTTATATTTTACAAAATTACGGCATCCAAAGGTTTTTTTGCTTTAAACGGCCTTTTTTGCTATATTTCAATCTATGTCAATCACAAATATCAAATTCGGCACTTCCGGCTGGCGGGCCGTTATCGCCGATGAATTCAATGTACAGAATCTGCGCAGAGTCGCCCACGCCGTGGCCGAGCATATTAAAGAAAGCAGGGAATACGGCTTCAGGGGCGAGGAATATCTTTTAAACCTTGAAAGATCCGCCGGGCCGGCGCCCAAAACACCGCATATAATTATCGGTTATGACACCCGCTACCTATCCGAGGATTTCGCGAAAATAACCGCGGAGGTTTTCGCCGCTGAAAACATAAGCGCGGTAATTTCAGATATAGAAGCCCCCACCCCCGCGGTGGCCTGGCTGGTGATTAAAACAAAAGCCGTGGGCGGCGTGATGATAACAGCGAGCCATAACCCCGCGCATTACAACGGCTTTAAATGGACCCCTTACTGGGGCGGCCCGGCAACCCCCGAAATAACGAACGACCTGGAGGCCAGAATAAGCGCCCTGACGCTTGCGGAGGTGGAGAAGTATATGCCCTTTGAGCGGGGACTGTCCGCCGGCATCATAAGAAAAGAAGACTTCCACACCGACTATCTCAAACAGCTCTACTCGCTGCTTGACGATAAAGCCATAAAAAAAGCGGGGCTTAAAGTGGCGGTGGACTCGGTCAACGGCGCCGCCAGAACCTACCTTCGCCCAATGCTTGAAAAACTGGGCGCGAAAACCCTGGGCTTGAGGGAAGAACGCGATGTGCTTTTTGGCGGCCGTTCCCCCGACACCGAAGCGGAAAATCTCGCCGCCTTAAGCGCCGCCGTGGTGAAGAACAAATGCAACCTGGGCCTTGCCTGTGACGGCGATGCCGACCGTTTCGGCATTATTGACTGCGACGGCACCTGGATTTCCCCTAACCTTGTGCTGGGTCTCGCTCTTGAGCATTTGGTAAAGAACCGCGGCCTTAAGGGCAAGGTGGCCCGCTCGGTAATGACTTCCCATTTTGTGGATTCCATAGCCAAATATTATAACCTTGAGGTCAGAGAAACCGCGGTCGGTTTCAAATACATAGGAAATCTTCTTCGCACCGGCCAGTACCTGATAGGCGGCGAGGAATCCGGCGGACTTTCCATAATGAACCATGTGCCGGAAAAAGACGGTCTGCTTGCCTGCCTGCTGATGGCTGAGATGGTAGCCTGGGAAGGCAAATCCATAAAGCGCATTTTATCCGACCTGAACAAAAAAGTGGGGACTTTCGTCAATTCCAGAGTGAATCTGCGCCTTGGCGCCGGCTCACATATGGAAAGCCTGGTGGAAAAGCTGAAAGCCAACCCGCCGCTCGAGCTTGCCGGGGGCACGGTCTGGCGCATAGACCACACCGACGGTTTCAAGTTCATCCTGAAGGACGGCAGCTGGCTCGGGCTGCGGCCGTCCGGCACGGAGCCGCTGGTGCGTGTTTACGCCGAGGCTCAGACCAGAGTAAAAATGGAAACCCTGCTTGAATCAGGCAAAAAAATAATCAGCGGGAAATTTTGACAAGAAACATGCGAATAGCTAACGAATTAAAGGATATGCGGATATACTGCGAATATGCGCGGAACTTACAGGGGTTTGAATTCATTTGCATGAGCCTTTAATTCACATGGTTAAATTAGGAGACAATAAAAATATATGGACGCTAAAATAAAAAAAGTCACGGCCAGAGAAATACTGGATTCAAGAGGATTCCCAACGGTGGAAGCGGATGTTTACCTGTCAAACGGCGCTTTCGGCCGGGCGGCGGTGCCAAGCGGGGCCTCCACCGGCTCGCATGAAGCGCTTGAAATGCGCGACGGCGGGAAACGCTACATGGGGAAGGGCGTGGTAAAAGCGGTGGACAATGTGAACAAGCTCATCGCCCCCGACATCACCGGCATAAAAGCCGACCCGCAACGGATAGACGGCCTTATGCTTGAACTTGACGGCACCCAGGCTAAAACCAAGCTTGGGGCCAACGCCATACTGTCCGTTTCCATGGCGCTGGCTCGCGCGGCCGCCGCCTCGGCGAAGCTCCCTCTTTACGCTTACATAAGAAAAGCCTACGGTCTTAAAGAAAAAGACTTTCTGCTGCCCACTCCCATGCTTAACATCATCAACGGCGGCAAGCACGCCGACTCCGGCATAAGCGTGCAGGAATTCATGATAGTGCCGACCGGCGCCGCGAACTTCACTCACGCTATAATGATGGCCTCGGAAATATATCATACCCTTAAGGCGCTGCTCGCTAAGGGCGGCTATACCGTTGCCGTCGGCGACGAGGGCGGTTTTGCCCCCCGTATATTCACCCATGAGTCGGTGCTTGAAACTATAGTGGAAGCCATAAAGGGCGCGGGCTACAACACCAAAGAAGTGCAGATAGGCATTGATTCCGCCGCCAGTGAATTCTACCAGAACAGCAGCTATGTTTTTGAAGGCTCAAACCTGAACCACCAGGAACTGACCGCTAAATACACCGAATGGAGAAAGAACTTCCCTATAATCTCCTACGAGGACCCGCTGGCCGAAGACGATTGGGAAGGCTGGGAATATCTTTCAAAGCAGCTGGCAAAAAAAGCCCTTGTGGTGGGCGACGACATCTTTGTCACCAACCCGGAACGACTGAAGAAAGGCATAGAGGAGGGCGTAGCCAACGCCATACTGATAAAGCTGAATCAGATAGGCTCGCTCACCGAAACCGTGCATGTTATCGAGCAGGCGCATAAAGCCGGCTATGCCACCGTCATTTCCCACCGCTCCGGCGAGACGGAAGATCCTTTCATAGCCGACCTTGCCGTGGCCACTAACGCCGGCGCCATTAAAACAGGCGCCCCCTGCCGCTCGGAGCGCCTGTGCAAATACAACCAGCTCATCCGCATAGAGGAAGAACTGGGCAAAAAGGCGAAATACGCTAAAGACATGATATTCAGGTTCAAATAAAGGCAGAGACTGGCGGCGAGGGGCTGGGGGTTTAGGGAAGGAGTTCCTTATTCTCTACTCTCTGCCCTAACCCCTAGCCTCTATACCCTGTTCCAACCCCCTGCTTTTTATTAGCCGATGAAACTCCATTTATTTAAAAATAAACTCAAATATATCATCAGCGCGATAATTATTCTGGCCGTGCTTAGCAGCCGCGGACTTAGGAACCTGGTGAAAAATTACCTGGAATACCGGCGTCTTGAACACCGCCAAATCGAGCTGAAATTGGAACGCATACAACTTAAGGAAAACCTTAAAATAGTAAAGGACGGGGCATATATTGAGCAGGCGGCAAGAAAGGAGCTGGGGCTGGCCAGGACCGGAGAACTAGAATACCGCTTCCCCCCGCCCAAGGATGGGGATAAATGACCCAGGGGCAGAGGTTAGAGGCGAGGGACTAGCGTAGTGACTCTGGCCTGCCCCGCTCTTTTGGATCTGCATCGGAGCCAAAAGGGCGGGGCCTGTCGCGGGCCATTACATCGGCACCCCCTCCCGAACAGCCATCCCAGTGGGGCACCGCAGTGCGGTTCCCCCTACTGTCCGCGACTGAGGGTAAAGAATAAGGAACTCCTCCCCTAAACCCTAACCTCTATACGCTAGCCGCTGATTTATGAAAATAGAACAGCTGAAAGTCGGCCCGATGGATAATTTTTCATACCTTGTATGGGATGGGAACTCCAGCTACGCCGCAGTTATAGATCCGGCCTGGGAGGGAGAAAAGATAGAAGCCGCGATTTTAAAGAACGGGCTGGAGCTGAAAATGGCGCTGCTTACCCACGCTCACCCGGACCATGTAAACGCGCTTCCTCACCTGGAGTCCAAACACCCCGGCCTGCCGGTGTACCTGCACGAGGCGGATATCTTCATGCTTGAGAGGGAGCCTAAAAATCTCAATAACGCGCAAGACGGCGCCGCGCTTGAACTTGGGCATTTGAAAATAAAAGTTATCCACACGCCGGGCCACACCCCGGGTTCGGTGTGTTATCTGGCGGACACGGCTGTTTTTACCGGAGACACGCTTTTTGTAGGTGAATGCGGGCGGGTAGATCTGCCCGGCTCAAGCGCCGAGGCTCTTTATGAAAGCCTGCGCAAACTGGCTGCGCTTCCGCCCGCGACCGCCATGTATCCGGGGCATTCCTACAACGGCGATACCTCCACACTAGGCGTTCAGAAAGAGTATAACCTGTATCTCCAGCTTGCATCAAACAACAAGGCCGACTTCCTGAAGGCGGTACGGTGATTACGGTACGGCTTAAGGGGCGAGGGGCGAGGGGCGAGCATAGAGGGCACAGAAATAAGAAATTCCTTCCGCTACCCCCTGTTCTCTCAACCCTATCCCCTGCTGCTAAATGGGCCGTGGTAGCCGACTTTGACGGCACCATAACGACACGCGATGTGGGCGACTCCATACTTTTACGTTTCCGGGCGGCCACAAGAAAAGAAATTGAAAATTCCTACTCTTTCGGCGTGTCCATGGATAAATGGATGCGGGAAATTTTTCTCAGGCTGCGGGTTCCCCGAAAAAAGATCCAGGACCATGTACGGGCCTCTACCCGCCTTAGAAACGGTTTCAAGGAGTTTGCCGTTTTTTGCGCCGAAAATTCAGTGCCTTTTGAAATAGCGAGCGGCGGCATAGATCTGTACGCGGAGCCCGTTTTTTCAAAATATGGCCTGAGGGCAAAGTCTTTTTTCGGAAAGGCCCGCGTTACCGGAGCTGGAGTTAAAATAACCTATCCTTTTTTAAAGGGAAAAACCCTGGACGGGTTTAAAGCGTTCAGAGTTCTGCGTCTGCGCCGGCTGGGCTGCAAAGTGATATTCTGCGGCGACGGCACCACCGACCTTGAAGCCGCGCGCGCGGCCGACAAGGTTTTCGCGGCAAAGAAACTTCTGGGGCATTGCCGCGCCATGGGTATTAAGGCGGCAAGGCTCAAAAACTTTCACCAGGTGCGCGAGTTTATCCGCAGGAACAGGCTAAAGGCTTAGGGCTGAAGGCTGAAGGGAATAAGGAATTTCTTAATAAATCCTCAGCCCTCAGTCTTCAGCCTTCAGCCTGCTTCTTTTGTATCATTTAACTATGCACCCCTTTATATTTGAAGCTGGGCGATTCCATTTGCCTGCCTATGGGCTCGCGGTGGCCGCAGGCTATCTGGCGGCTTTGCTTTATGTAAACGCCAGGGCAAAAGCTTCCGACCTTGATAAAGAAAAACTGCAGGACCTCGTTTTCTGGACTATTATAGCGGGCATGGCCGGCGCGAAATTTTTTTACGCCGCAACCTATTGGAGCTCGTTCGGAAACAGTTTCTGGGGAAGAACGGTTTATCTGTTTAAAACTTTTCAGTACGGTTTTGTTTTTTACGGCGGGCTGCTCGCCGGCGGCGCGGCGTTCTTCATAAAAGCGCGCAAAAGCGGCCTTGATTTTTTAAAAACGGCCGATCTATGCGCCCCTGCGCTGGCGCTTGGCCACGCTTTCGGACGGCTGGGCTGTTTTTGTGCCGGCTGCTGCTATGGCCGCCCCACGGACTCGATTTTCGGGGTGGTGTTCGCTAACCCGCTCTGTGAAGTGAACCCGGCGTATCTCGGAATTAAAATACATCCCACCCAGCTTTATGAGGCCGCCGGCAACCTGCTTCTTTTTCTGATCCTGAACCTTATGCTTTTAAAAGAACAAAAAATCGCACGCTCGCCGCGCGGAGCCGGCGGGAAAGCTGACGGTCAAAGTTGCGGCGGAGGGCGCGGCGGCGCGGTTATACTGACATACGCGGCCTTATATTCCGCGCTCCGCTTTTCGGTTGAATTTTTGCGCGGTGACGACCGCGGAGGCTTTACGCTTGGACTTTCACCCGCACAGGTCATTTCACTGCTGGTGTTTATTTCGGTGATTCTCTATTCGCTGTTCTCTGCCCGCTATTCGCTATCCGCTATTCGCCATTCGCTATCCCAAACGAGGTTATATGAAAAAAAACAGTTATAAATTGATTTTTACCGGTCAAATAAAACGCCTGGACGCTTTTATTTCGAGCCGGCATGAAGAATTTTCAAGGGAATTTTCAAAAAAGCTTATTGCGGACGGCCTGGCGCTGGTTAACGGAGAAAAACGCAAACCCGCCTATGTCTTAAAGGAAGGCGACCAGGTGGAGATTTGCCTTCCGGAACGCGCGGAGAAGCCGTTTGAGTTCGAGAAGCTGGTTTTATTTGAAGACGCAACCCTGCTTGCCGTAGCTAAACCGGCGGGTTTATGCGTACATCCGACTGATTCCAACTGGGAACGCACGCCGCAGGCCTCCCTCCTGCGCGAAGAAACCCTGGTCTCGCTTCTGTTCAGCGCAAGGCCGGAGTTGGCCGCTTTGCCGCGCCTGGGGCTTGTACACCGCCTTGACCGCGACACCAGCGGGGTAATGCTGGTATCCAAAACCGAACCCGCCCGCAAAGCCTTAACGGAGCAGTTCAGGGACCGCCTTGTAAAAAAGCTCTACCTTGGAGCGGTAAGCGGCCGGCCCGTAAAAGACACAGGGATAATAGACGCGCCAATAGGCCGGGCTTCCGGTTTTAAAAAAATAAAAGTGTGGGAATACGGGCGTGATGCCGTTACCGAATATACCGTAAAAGAAAAAACGAAAAAGCACGCTCTGCTTGACATAAGCCCGCACACGGGCCGCACCAACCAGATAAGGATACATCTGTCCTACATCGGCCACCCTATCATAGGCGACAAACTCTACGGCGGAGAGGCCGCCGCCAGAATGCTTTTACATTCCGCCAAGCTGATTTTTTCTCACCCGGACACCGGCAAAAACAAAACTATTTCGGCCCCGGTGCCCCCCGAATTTAAAAAAGCATGGGAAGAAGTGAAAGCGGGAGAAAAAAAACATTGAAGAATTAAGATTGCAGATTCAAGATTACAGACTGGCTGGCAAAACTTCTTTGTATTCTGTGACTTGTGGCTGATTTTAACCCGTATTGCGCAATGGCGCGATACGGGTTAAAATTTTGACACTGAAGAAAACACCCTGAAATCAAGCCTGGCAAAAATATTATTTTGGGTCTCAAGCTCGCGCAGATTTGTTTCGTCCACTTTTTTCTCCAGCACTTCGCTAAGCAGTCGCCGGGCATTGGCCGCGTGGGACTCAAGCCTGTCTTTGGCGTAGCCGCCATGGGAACCGATGTAAAGCAGGAATGCCCAGTCCGAGGACTGGGCAAGCAGCACCTCTTTGGCCGCCTGGTTAAGCGCGCGTTCCATCAGGCGCGGCAGGTCCTGGCTGCGAAAGCGGTTTGCGCTGTCTATCATCCTTTCGGTTATATCCGCCACCAGCGGATAAATAAAATCGTTGGTTTCATTGAGCCACGGGTCAAAATAGCCGTTTTCCCCCCATGAGGAGATCTGCGGCGTCAGCTCCTGCGGCTCGGAGCAGGAATTTATGTATTCGCTTGGCGTCACGAACTGCAGCGGCAGGCGTTCAGAGCGGATGCGGCGCAGCATGCTTTCAAGAAAAGCCGGCCCCTCGAACCACCAGTGCCCGAACAATTCAGCGTCGTAACAGCCCACTATCACCGGCCTTATACCTTTTGAAGCGTAAAGCCCGTCTATCTGCGCCAGGCGCTTGGCCAGAAAATCCTCCGCGTGCCTTTCCACCGTAGCCGCGGCCTCGTCGGGGTCGTAAGGAAGCTTCTGGTTCAGAGGAACATTGGCGCCCGTTATTTTGTAATACTTCAGCCCTATGGGCCGCCGCCCCCCTTCGCCAAGGTATGGTTTCAGGTATTGTTCGTCAGCGTCGTAACCCAGGTCGCGGTAAAATTCTCTGTATGCCGAAGCGCCCGGGTAGCCGAACTTGGAACTCCATACTTCCCTTGAAGACTGCGCGTCGCGGGCAAAAAGCGACACTCCGTTAGGCGTGCGGTAAGCGGTATACACTCCGTTTTTGGGGGAGTTGGCGAATTCCACGGCGTGCGCTTCGGTAAAAAAATATTTAAAGCCGGAAAGCTTAAGATACGGGTTCAGGCTTGGGGCGTAGGCGCATTCCGGCAGCCAGAAGCCGGCGGGTTTGCGGTTAAAACGGTCGAAATAATCATCGGCGGCCACGCTCATCTGGGCGCGCAAAGCCTCCGGATGCGCCAAAAGCGGCAAAACAGCGTGCGTGGCCGAGCAGGTGATTATCTCTATCTGGCCCGCGTGCTGAAGGGCCTTGAGCGGTGTAATAAGGTCGCCGCTGTATTTGTGCAGCACTGCGGCGGCGTCGGAATAGAGCTTCTGGTAAAGTTCAACCGTCTTATGGAAAGCCGGCTCCGAGGCCGTGCGTTCCAGTTCGCACTCAAGAAGCTCAAGCCTTGATTCAAGATATTCGCCCAGTTTTTTTTCGAGAGCCTCGTTTTCAAGCATGGCCCCGAGCGTCGGGGAAATGGAAAGCGTCACTCCGGGGCGTATGCCGTCGGCCACCAGACGTTCAAAAACCGAAATAAGCGGGATATAGGTTTCAGCCACGGCCTCAAAAAACCAGTTTTCTTCAAGGTACTGGCTGCTCTGCGGATGATTGATGTAAGGCAGGTGAGCGTGCAGCACCAGCATCATAGAGCCTTTGGAGCTCATAGTAGTACCTCGGAGGATAGCGGAGAGGGGCTAGCGGCCAGGGTAGGAAGATTACAAAAAAATAAGAAACTCCTTTCGCTAACCCCTAACCCCTCGCCTCTATTCTCTGTTTTATTCACGGCAGGGCCTTCTTCATGAATTCCGCGCTGGCATAAGTTGAGCCGGCGGCTAACGGAGAGGAAACCGGCAGGGTGACGGAGTTCGATTCAAGCAGCTTCTCACAGGCGCCGTCCGGCTTAACGCCGTATAGCGCGGCAAAATACACCCTGCCTTCAAGCGGCGGCTTCAGGTACGCCTTGAGCGCGTCCCAGGCAAAAGCGGCTTCGCCGGCCGGCGTCTTGTCGTCACCGTAAAAAAGGCGCACCTTTATTTCGGAGGCGTAGGAGCCGTTCCTGAAAGCGGCGGCCTTATGGGCGCAGAACTGCCAAAAAACAAAAACGGAAGCGGGGTTCCTGGCAAGCATTACCAGCCTGTCCGTTTCCAGGGGCTTTAATTTTTCCTGCGGGGTTTGCGCCACGCCGGGTCTCAATTCTCCCATAACCTATAATCTACAAAAAAACGCCGCAAATTAAAATGTTTATTTTACCCGAAAGTTACTCAATACAAAACGCCTTCAACTGCAATTTCCGGAAAGTGAAATAGCAGAGGAAATAAAAAAACCCGGGAAACCGGGTTTTTTTATTTAAGAGTATAAGCCTGTTTCGCCCCTCACTTTTCAAAACTCCGCTTCAACACTACCTACAGTCCGTACATGGCGACAATTTCCTCTTTAGTCTTTCCCAATATCCCATACTTCTTCCCCACCTTTATGAAGGCGGCCAGGGCTTTGTCCAGATGATGCGTTTCATGCGCGGCCGAGAGCTGCGTGCGTATGCGGGCCTGGCCCTTGGGAACGACCGGGAAGAAGAAGCCGATGGCGTATATACCCTCGTCAAAGAGATCACGGGAGAAGTCCTGGGCGAGCTTCGCGTTGAACAGCATGACCGGCACGATAGGTGTGTCGCCGTTCTTGAGGACGAAGCCGGCTTCGGTCAATCCTTTGCGCCAGTAGGTAGCGTTTCTCTCCAGCTTATCCCTGAGCTCGGTGCTTTTTGAGAGAAGATCAAGCACCCGGAGTACGCCCGAGACCACTACGGGCGCTATCGTGTTCGAGAAGAGATAGGGACGGGCCTTCTGCCGGCACAACTCCACAATTTCCTTCCGGCCCGAAACGCAGCCCCCCGAGGCTCCGCCCAGCGCCTTGCCGAAGGTGGTGGTAATGATGTCTATTTTTCCCACGACCCCGTATTTTTCGTGCGTTCCCCGCCCGGTCCTGCCGATGAAGCCGCTTGAGTGGGATTCGTCCACAAAAAGCATGGCGCCGTACTTCTCACAGAGTGCCGCCATCGCGTCAAGAGGGGCCGTGTCTCCGTCCATCGAGAACACGCCGTCCGTAATGACGACCATCAGCCGTTTGTCGGAGTGAAGCTTAAGCTTCTCCTCAAGATGCTCCATGTTGGCGTGCTTGAAAGTGTCCCGCTGGGCCTTGCACAGCCTGATGCCGTCCACGATGGAGGCGTGGACCAGGCGGTCGGAGATCATCACGTCCGAATCGTCCAGAATAGCCTCAAAAACCCCCGCGTTTGCGTCCATGCAGGACGGAAAGAGGATCGTATCTTCGGTGCCCAGGAACTCGGTCATGCGCCGCTCAAGCTCCCTGTGGATATCCTGCGTGCCGCAGATGAAGCGCACCGAGGACATCCCGTAGCCGCGCGTGTCCAGGCCCGTGCGCGCGGCCTGGATCACCTCGGGGTGGCTGGAGAGGCCGAGATAGTTGTTGGCGCACATGTTTATGACTTTCTTGAGCGCCGCGCCCGCCGGGAACTCGACTTCTATGTCCGCGGCCTGCGCGGAGTGTATGTAGCGCTCGACCTTGAAGATGCCGGCGCTGCGGAGCGCGTCGAGATCCTTCTGATAGTGTTCGCGAACAGGGTTCGTGAAGGCCATATCAAACTTTCCCTGCCACGAATGTTTCCACGAGCGAGGTTATCTTATTAACGCTGTCGAAAGCCTCCGGAGTGGCTTTGTCGTCGGGGATCTGGATCTTGTACCTGTTCTCCAGAAAGCGCTTCAAAGACACCATTGAGAAGGAATCCACTATCCCCCCGGAGATCAGCGCCGTGTCACAGTCGATCTCCTGGTCATCGTCCTCCAGATACTCTGCTTTCACGTATTTCAAAACGGCACCGCGGATATCTTCAGTCGTTTCCATTACAGTCTCCTTAGCAACAGTTTAGGCAGACAGGATTCAGGAGTCAGAATTCAGAATGGCTGCATCTTTCTCGTCGCTAGCGTTTTTATTCTGACTAGCCTATGGCTGTGCCGTAACAGACGCTATGCGTATCAGACGGCCTCCTGATTTTGACTTCTGGCTACCTGAGTGGTTATTCTCCTTAGTCGTTTTCAAGCGTTGACGTATCGCCTATTTCCTGTCCCCATTCCTTAGCCTTGAGGACACGGCGCATGATCTTGCCGCTGCGTGTCTTGGGGAGAAGGGGCGTAAACTCTATCTCCTGCGGCATGGCGAGCGGCGAAAGCTTCTTGCGGATGAAGTTCATGATCTCAAGGATAAGGTCGTCGCTCCCTGCGAAACCCGGCTTGAGCGTCACGAAAGCTTTAACCACCTCCATATTGATCTCGTCGGGCTTCGAAACCACGGCGGATTCCGCCACCGCCGGATGCTCCAGCAGCGCCGACTCCACCTCGAAGGGGCTTACCAGGTGCCCGGCCGTGTTGATTATATCGTCGTCGCGCCCCACGAACCAGTAGTACCCGTCCATGTCGCGGGTAGCCCGGTCACCGGTAAGATACCACCCGTTCCTAAACTTTTTCTTGTAGGCTTCCTCATTGTTCCAGTAACTGCGGAGCATCGCCGGCCAGCCGGGTTCGATGGCTATCAGGCCGATTTTTCCGGTCTCCGTGAACGGCTCGAAGGTCTGCATGTCAAGCAGCGTCGCCTTTATGCCGGGGAAAGGTTTACCCATGGACCCGGGTTTTATCTTGAGCCCGGGATAGTTCGATATCATGATAGAGCCTGTTTCCGTCTGCCAGTAGCTGTCGTGGAACGGCAGGCCGAACACGCGCTCTGACCACACCACGGCTTCGGAATTCAACGGCTCGCCTACGCTGGCCAGGTGCCTCAGGCTTGAAAGGTCGTGCTTCTTTACAACTTCATCTCCGGCCTTCATCAGCGCCCGTATCGCCGTCGGCGCGGAGTACCAGACCGTGACGCGGTGTTTCTGGATGAACTGGTACCAGCTTTCCGCCGTGAACCCCACGTCCAGCACGCATTGGGTCACGCCCAGGCTCCACGGGCCGATTATACCGTAAGATGTCCCCGTCACCCAGCCCGGGTCAGCCGTGCACCAATAGATGTCGTCGTCATGCAGGTCAAGCACCCACTTGGTGGTCAGGTACTGGGAGATAAGCGAATAGTGAACGTGGTGGGCGCCCTTAGGCATCCCCGTGGTGCCAGAGGTGTAATGAAGCACCGAGGGCGACTCCGCCTTGGTGGCTGCGCACTTAAAATCCTCTACCGGTGTTGCGTGCTCCAGCGAGAAAGCGACTTCGCGCTCCTGGAGGGGCTTTTTGCCGTCATCGTCCACCACGATAATATGTTTCAGGCAGGGGAGCTTCTCGCGCAGCTTGCGCACCTTGCCGACATGCTTGCGCTGGGTGATAATGGCCGTTGTCTGCGCGTTCTCAAGCCTCACAAGCAGCGATTCATCGCCGAAGGCCGAAAACAGGGGCTGGGCCACGGCGCCGGTCTTCAGGACGCCCAGGAAGCCTAGATAAAGCTCGGGGATCCGGTCGAGAAACAGGCAGACCCTTTCCTCCCTTTCTATGCCCAGGCCCTTAAGGAAAGCGGCGATAGTGTTCGACGCGAGGCGGAGGTCATTGAAGGTATAGCGCTTCTCCACGCCGCCCATCCCTTCCCATATAAAAGCGGTCTTGCCGGCCTTGCCCATATTGCAGATCCGGTCCGTGCAGTACCAGGCGATATTTATGTCGTTGCCAGGTTTATAACCGAGTTCCTCTTCGGCAATAGCCCAACTGGAGCCTTTCACCCGCTCCTCATAAGACCCGATATTCGGCTTGGTTATTGTTTGCATTTTATCCCTCCGTAATTACTACCGCGCTTGAATAGTCCTTAATGTGCGTCAGCGACACATGAATGCTGCGGATCTTTCGCTTCCGGCAAAGTTCTTTAGCCTTGCCCCGCAGGAAGATCTCAGGCCGGCCCAGCCGGCCGTTTATAACCTCAACCTCTTTAAAAGCGAGGCCGCCGCGATAACCTGTTCCCAGGGCCTTGAAAAAAGCCTCTTTGGCGGCGAACCGGGCCGCGTAATTCCTGGCCTTGCCGCGTTTAGGCTCGCAGTAAGCTATTTCCCCGGCCGAGAAATACCTTTCCTTGAAACCGTCGGACCTGCCGATTTCTTTGGCAACCCTGGCCACCTCTATAATGTCGGTTCCTATTCCGAGAATCATATTGTAATCCAATAATACACTATTCAAAAAGGACTGACAAGTGTCGCAATAAACCGCTTGCAAACAAGACGGATAACTTTCATAATTCGTCCCATTTGCCTCCTAAATTCGCGTCAGGAAAATAAAGTTTTTCTAAAACCCGCAAAAGACTGAAACGAGCAGGCGGGCGTCAAGATCCTTTGACGTTTCATAGCCGAAACCAAAACTCCAGTTTTCTTTTTTAACGCCAACGCCTAAGGTTAAACCTTCTTCGGGCCGGTCCATAAGATAGCCTAACCGTAAACTCAAAATTATGGAGGGGTTTTTCATATTAACCTCAAGTCCGGACTGATAATATCCCTTCTCCTTATAACTCCGGCTCCAGTCTGAAGTCAGGACAAGGTCGTAGTCGGAAAAATCGGACAAAACGGGCCCGTTGAGCCCCATTTTATATGCAACTCCGGCCCGGAGCGTTTTAGGAGCGGGGTCGCTTTTTTCCTCAAATTTAACCGCATCACCGTTGTTTAAAGACGCCGCTCCGAAACTGAAACCGTTTGCCATCGCGTAGAGCAGGCCAAAATCGTAATTCCGGGCTGAAGCGGATGCCGCCTCGGCCAAATTAATACTGGTGAATTTAAAAGTGGCGCCTATAGCCAGCTCCGGCACAGGGGTGTAAGCGGCTGAAATCATTCCGACCTTGTCTAATTCCGCGGTAACCGGACCGTTGGTGCCGTCTGAAAGGTCCAGGTTCATCTTCCCGGAATCATAATACTGGAAAGCCGGGGTCAAAACAAAACCTTTAAATTTTACCGGGACAGAGGCAAAACCGTAGCTCCCCCCGGCAAAACCGTTCATGTATGACATATAAGCGCCCGTTCCGGGCGCAAAGCCAAGCCCCGCCGGATTATACATAACGCTTTCAGCATCTCCCGGCACCCCCGTAAAAGCCCTTCCCATGCCTGAAGACCGCGCCCCTATGGGGCGGTTAAGTATGGGCGCGCCTGTAAGGCCGGATTCCGCGCGCGCGCGGCCGGCGCCAAGCGCGAAAGCGGCAGCGATCAAAAAAACGGCGCAAGCCCTTATTGCGGGTAAAACCCTCATTTTATAACCACCACTTTTTCAGTTTTATCTGTGTTGGGCCCCTTGATATGAACAAGATAAAGACCGCTCGCCACTACCGCCCCGTTTTCATTCTTGCCATCCCATGAATAATTAAAAGAGCCGATGTTTTGCGGCCCGCTGTAAACAGTCTTCACAAAACCGCCGTTCAGTGTGTAAACCTTAATCGTTACATTACCGCCGGAAAAAACCGTCACGGCTATTTTGCATTTTACAGCCGGGTTTTTCAGCGGCCTGAAGAGATTATCTTTCAGCGCCACCGTACCCGCGGGAGGCCGTGAGGTGGCATATGCCTTCAGCGTGACGTTGGTGGGCTGGCCGCTGGAGATTCCGGTCAGGGCGGTCCAGGATGCGCCGTCACTGCCGGTATAACTCTGCCCTGATGAGGAAGCGCCGCTGGAGTAGCCTGTAAATAGCGCCTCTACCGGTATCGGGAACGTATTGCTTGCGTTTGTGACTTTGACCACCGCCGAAAACAGCTGCCCCCTGGCGACAGCCAGGTCGCCGACCGGCACGGTATAATAGCCGGGCGAATTAAAAGAACCGCTCGCTGAATAAGCCAGGGTTCCGCTGGCCGGCTGGCCCGCGGTCACACCGCTGTAAATATAGATCGTGTAGCTGGTGGAGGAGTCGTTTGTGTAAAAACCGACCGCCTTGAGCCATTCATCCGCCGCCGCGGTGAAAATATTGGAATACCAGGCGGTAGTTGAGTTATAACCTAAATCCGTAACCCATCCCAGCTTGTCATAGCCGTATTCCCGCGTATAGCCGGTGACAGCCTCACCCGTGAAAGCGACGGTATAGTCATCCCGTCCGAATATGCCGTCATAATAGGAAACATAAAAATAGCCGTTGTCGCCCCAGCCTGTGCCCCATGAATTTTTGCAGATAAAAGCGCCGTCGCCTCCCGGCGTAACGGAGAAGTTTGTTCCGGGATAATTGTCATCCCAGCCGATTAAGGTAACCTCGTGGTTGCTGCTATAAGCGCCGGTGGAAATATTGGCGTAAAAGGAATGGGTGCCTGACTTATAGTAGCTGCTATCATAGTAGAACGAAACGCCAAGACCGCCGTAGGCCAGTAAAGCGCTCTTGATGCGGTCGTTATCCGCGGCGCCGGCGCGCGCGGTGAGGAATATTATATTTTGCGCGTGTTTAACCACGGTGGAGCTGCCCTCCACAAGCGGTCCGCTCCAGCGCGCCATGTAGGCGGCGGACATTTGGTTGTATCCGCCGTTGCAGGAACCTATATCAAACCCGCTGTTGGCATCCAGATCCGCTTCAGACAGATCCAGCGTCTCCCCGGGCCTGAAGTATGACTCCATAGAGCCCATCGCGCTGAAAGCCCAGCAATCGCCGCAGGAACCCTGGTCTTTCACCGGGGTCACCCTGTTATGATCGCGCAAATCATAGGAAGCCGGGTACGAAACTTTTACGCCGCTGTTCGACGCAGTTGCGGCCGGGGAACCGGCTATGGCGATTACCGGAGACGGGATTTTGCCCAGTCCGTGTCCGGACGGGGTTTTGAGCGTCTTCGCGGCGCCGTGCAATTTCAGCGCTTCAAGATACTGGACAAATGCGGGATTAAGCGGCGCCAGCCGGGGCTTTCCGTCTTCGGCATAAGCCGCCGGGATAAGCGCCGCCGCGGCGGCAAAAGCTAAAATTAAAATTCCGGCGAAGTTTTTCAGCATATACAAAGAATGGTCTATTATCGTTAATTTGACAGCCGCCCCCTGCCCGCAGCCGAAAGGGTGAAGACTGCCAGGAAGCAGGTGTTTAGGCTGATAAATGCCATACGCCATAGGCTTTAGGCCATAAGCGGATACATAACAAGCCCTAATATTTCCTTGCAGCTTATGGCTTATGGCATACGGCTTAAAGCAGTTTTTTTGCCTTCAGCCTGCTCTTCCTTCGGTCTAATAGCCTTTCTAATGGCCCTCAGCCTTCGGCCTTAGTGTTTCAGGTGCCTTATGCCGGTGAAAGCAAGGACGGCGTTCTTCTGGTCGCAGAATTTGATGCAGGCCGCATCTTCCGCCCAGCCGCCGGGCTCTATTACCGCGCTCACTCCCCGGGCGAGTATTTCCTCAAGCGTTTTAAGCGGCAGAGCGGCGTCGGAAGCGGCGGCAAGAGGAGCTTCGGCTTTAAGTATGGGGTGCCTTTGGCCCGCTTTCATGGCGGCCAGGCGGGCGGAGTCGTAGGTGGAGCTTTGCCCCGCGCCTATGGCAACTGTGACCGAATCCGTGGCCAGCACAACAGCATAGCTTTTGGCGAAAATGGCCGCGCGCCATGCCAGGCGGAGAGCGCGGGCCTGGCCGGGAGAGGGGATTCGCTTTGAAACTATTTTAAATTCGGTGGCCGGGGCGAAATTATCCTTCTCTTCTATCAGGAGCCCGCCGGAAAGGGAGAAAAGCTCCATTTCACCCGGAGCCGCCAGCGGCACAGCCAGCTTTACGACCTTCAGGCCTTTTTTTGCGCGCAGGATCTTAAGCGCTTCACCTGAATAACCGGCGGCGATAACCGTTTCGATAAAACTTTCCGACAGCGCCACGGAGGTCTCCGCGTCAACTTCCCTGTTAAAGGCCGCCGTGCCGCCGAAAGCTCCCAGCCGGTCCGCGTTAAGAGCGGCTTTGAAGCACTCCGGCAAATTCAGGCCGGCGGCGGCCCCGCAGGGATTGGCATGTTTGGCCACCACGCAGGCCGGTTCTTCAAAATATGACACCATTTCAAACGCGGTTTCCATGTCAAGATAATGATTCAGGTTGAAATTCCCGCCCTGAAGTATTTTAGCGGAATTTATTCCGGTAGGCCTTGCGCCGCTTAAAGCGTAAAAGGCCGCTTTCTGATGGCGGTTCTCCCCGTAGGAGAGGTCTTTCACCTTTTTAAGGCTCAGCACGGTCTCTCCGCGCAGGAAATCCGTTTTACCGGAGAGATAGCGCGCGAGCGTCCCGTCGTAATAGGCGCAATAGGCGTAAGTCTTGGCCGCCAGCTCTTTTTTCCGTTCCGGAGCGAGTTCGCCGTTTTGTTTTAAGATTTCAAGGACAGGGGCGTAATCTCCGGAGTCGCAAAGAACTGTTACTGTTTCAAATTCTCTGGCGGCGGCCCTCAAAACGGCGGAATTGGCCGTATCGAGATAGAGCGACATTTCTTCCGCGCCAAGGTCTTCCTGCCCGGCCAGGCGGGCAAGCGGGTAAAGGTCGCAGACCACAAGCGAGGGCGGCGGCACTTCCACGCCGTTTTCGGCCAGGGCGCAGGCGCCTGTAAACAGCGCTTTAAGCACGGCGACGGGCAGAGGCGGCGAGAAGCGCGCCTCTTCGGCGTCAATACCAGCCTGTTTTAAAAATTTATAGGTTGAACCTGAGGCGTAAATGTCAAAGCCAAGGGCCTCAAGCCCGGCCGCGAACCCGACAAGGCCCGTTTTGTCGTAGACGCTCAGATAGGCGGTTTTGTCCATATTCAAAATTGAGTCTTTTGCGCTCCGGAGAACGGGCCGATCATGGGATTACCCTTGCGCCACGTAGGAAACCCTCCCGTGGTTTCCCTCCAACCTGGTTGGAGCCTCCCATCCGCTATGTGGCTCCAGGGTAACCCCATGCTCGGCCCTAAAGTCGCGCCGGAAACGGTAAAGACCTATTCCTGTAAAATATAAGGTGGTTGTTCCCACCCAATTACACCTTGAATAGCCCGCCCTTACCCGACAAGCTCTAAAAATTCAGCTTCGCTGAGTATCGCAACGCCTAACTTTCGGGCTTTGGCATATTTGGAGCCGGGGTTTGAGCCGGCCACCACAAAAGAGGTTTTGGCCGACACGCTGGAAGTTTCTCTCCCGCCAAGCGCGAGCACCTTGCGCGCCGCCTCTTCCCTGGTAAGGGCGGACAGCTCCCCCGTAAAGACAAAAGTTTTCCCCTCAAGCTTTGAACCGGCCGCGGGGCCTTCGGGCTCCCGCATATTCACGCCCAGCGCCTCAAGTTCGGAGATCAGTCCGCGCGTTCCGGCCCCGGCAAAAAATTCAATCACAGCTTCGGCTATCACCGGCCCCACTTCTTCCACGCGCGCCAGATCCTGTTCCCCCGCTTTCAGCAGATCGGCCATTGTCTTAAACCTGGCCGCGAGCAGGCGGGCATTTTTCTCGCCTATGTGGCGCACGCCCAGAGCGTAGATCAGGCGCGAGAGAGGCTGTTTTTTGCTCTTCTCGATTTCATCCAGCAGATTATCCGCTTTCTTGTCTTTAAACAGCTCAAGCGCCAGCAAATCCTCTTTTTTAAGGCGGTAAAGATCGGAAAATTTTGAAACCAGTTTTTTTCCCAGCAACTGTTCCACCGAAGATCCGCCAAGGCCGTCTATGTTCATGGCGTCCCGTGAGGCGAAATGCAGCAAACCCATTTTTATCTGCGCCGGGCATGACGGGTTAACGCAGCGAAGCGCGACTTCCTCTTCGTCTTTGCGGAGAGGTTCGGCGCAGGAGGGACAGACGGATGGAGCGATGATCCCGCTTTCCCCGCCGGAGCGGGCGGTTAAAACCACTTTCACTACTTTAGGAATAACTTCGCCCGCCCTTTCTATTACCACTTTATCGCCTGTTTTAAGGCCCAGACGCGCTATCTCGTCGAAATTATGAAGGGTGGCGCTTGAAATAACGACTCCGCCGCACTTGACCGGCTCAAGTTCCGCCACCGGGGTAATGACGCCGGTACGGCCCACCGAAAAGGTGACATTTTTTACCGTGGTGGTGGCCTGCTGGGCGGGATACTTGAAAGCTATGGCCCAGCGCGGGCTCTTGGAGGTAAAGCCCAGCAGTTTCTGCGAGCTGTGGGAGTTGACCTTTACCACCAGCCCGTCTATTTCATAGGGAAGCGCAAATCTTCCGGAAGCGTAGTCTTTGTAAAATTTCAGGACTTCGGAGGCGTCTTTGCAGGGCTTTTCAGAGACGAACGGCACGGGGAAACCGGCTTTTTTGCAATACTCAAGATAATCCCAATGGGTCCCGGGCGCCTCCATGCCTTCAAGGTGGCCGTACGAGTGAGCGAAAAATTTCAATTTTCTCCCGGCGGTCACGGCGGGATCCTTCTGGCGGAGCGACCCGGCGGCGGCGTTCCGGGGATTTGCGAAGGGCTCCTCTCCGGCGTTCAGTTGCTCCTCGCGTATAGTTTCAAAATCTTTTTTGCTTATATAGACTTCACCGCGGGCCTCAAAAAAAGCCGGCGGGTCCTCGACATTAAGCTTAAGCGGCACGGCGCGTATGGTCCGGACATTCAACGAAACATCTTCGCCGGTTTCCCCGTCGCCCCGCGTGGAAGCCCGCGCGAACACGCCGCGTTCATATTCTATGGAGCAGGAAAGCCCGTCTATTTTGGGTTCCACCACCAGCTCGTAAGTTTCCCCCTTGAGGCCGTTGCGGACCCTGTTGTCCCATTCGAGGAATTCCTCCCCGCTATAACAGTTGTCAAGGGAAAGCATCGGGATCTTATGGGCCACCGGGGCGAACGCGCCGGAAGGGCGGCCGCCCACGCGCCTGGTCGGGGAATCCGGGGTTATAAAACCGGGATGCGCGGCTTCAAGCGCCTTCAGGCGGTTCAGCAGAACGTCGTATTCGCCGTCCGATATTTCGGGGTTGTCCAGGACATAATAGAGGTATTCGTGGCGCCTTATTTCTTTTTTCAGGGCCTCTATTTCTTCGGACGGGGACCGCTGGCTTTTCATTTTACGGGATTTTTATTTAGCAGATCGTTGTTCTTGGCCACGCTGTCCAGCACGCCGTTCACGAATTTTCCGGAATTCTCGGTGGAATATTTTTTAGCCAGTTCTATGGCCTCGTCTATGACCACAGGCGGCGGCGCGTCTGCGAGCACCATCAGTTCGCAGACCGCCATGCGCAGTATGGAGCGGTCAGTGGCCGACATCCTGGCCAGGTCCCAGTTGGTGCTGGTGGAACGGATGATGGAATCTATTTTTTCAAGGTTGGAAATAGTGGCGGCAAAAAGCTCTTTGTAAAAATCGAAGGTTTTTCCCTCAAGGGCGAAATCGGTCATCTGAAAACTGGCCAGCACGCTGTCGGGACCGTAAGCGCCGATGTCGGCCACATACAGTGACTGCAGGCAGTTTTCTCTGGCAAGCCGTCGTTTGCTCATATAAAGAACCTTATGAACATATAATACTACATTTGCCGGGCAGGTAAGATGCTTCGCTAAGATACTTAACCCGAAAAAACCCGTGGTTTCCGGGAAAATCACGGTCCGATCGCCGGCTCCGGATTACAAAAGCAAAAACCGGGAGGAGCAAACCCTCCCGGCCTCAAAAATTATTGCGCCCGCGGTAATTATTCGGTCTTCAGCAGCGAGATCTCTATGCGGCGGTTCTTGGCGCGTCCTTCCAAAGTGGTGTTTTCCCCCACCGGACGGTTCTCGCCGTATCCGATGCCGGCCAGCCTCTTGGGGCTCATTCCCGTTCCTTCCAGGAATTTTATGACGCTGTAGGCCCTGGCCATCGACAATTCCCAATTTGTGGCGTAACGGCCCTTGTGTATGGGAACATTGTCGGTGTGTCCCTCCACCAGCACGTCGTTAGGCATTTTTTTGAGTTCCTCGGCTATCGGCCTGAGAATTTCTTTAGCCCTCTCTTTCAAGTCCGATTTGCCGGAGTCAAAAAGCACCGCCTCGGTGAGAACCAGCCTCACCCGGCGCTCGTTGGAGTCTATCGCGACCAGGTTGGACATCTGATTGCTCTCCATGCTTTTCTTGATATTGTTGGCCACGTTGTCTTCCTGTTCCTGGACTTTGGCGCGCTCAATGCGCTTTGTGTCTATCTTGCCGCCGAAAGCCTTCTGGATGTTGACGAGAGACTCTTCGTATTTGCGGCTTTTGGCCTTATCCGTCTTGGCGATGGAGAAAGAAAAGAGGACGAGAAAAAATATCATCAGGTAGCTCATCAGGTCGCCGTAGGTGACGGCCCAAAGAGCGCCTCTGTTCAACTGGTTTTCCAGCTCATCCCGCCGGTTCTTATATATCATGAGGTTACTTACTTTTCTCCCCGAAAACTCCTTTCAGGCTGTCGGCCCGAGCGGCCCGGAACCGGCCTACCCGGAGATCATAACCTGCTCGTCCAGCGGGTTGGATATGCGTCCTTCCTTTATCAGTTTCAGCACGGCCCCCACCAATTCCTCCACCGCTTTTTCCGCCCCCTCCTTTGAAGGAGCGCCATACCTCATCGTCTGCTCCACCATCTGCCAGGTTTTCTCGGCCATCTGCTTGCGGATCTTGTCTTTCAGCGCCTGCGGGAAACTCCAGATCGCGGCGGAAAGAGTTTCTATCTTGAAATTCCCTATAACGAACGACATGTCCCGGTCGGAAAGCAGGCCTATGTCCTCGGGCATGAATATTTTCCGCCTGACCAGACGGGCCGTTTCCGGGTCTGTTTTTGAGAGCTTTTCCAGCATCTCCCTTTTGGTGCGCAGATCCACCTGCTCAAGCACGTCCACGACCTGCTGCAAGCCCCCCAAAGCGCCGCTAAGACGCCGCTCAAGCTCGTCTTTAATGGTGTTTATGATGTCCGGATCGACGAAACGCACCTTGGCCAGGTTCGCCATGACCTCGGACGAGGCATCGGGAGGGAGCATTGATAAAAATTTATTCCGCACCTCAGGCTCCAGGTGCGCGGCGACCAGAGCCACATTGGCCGGGTCCTCGTTGCTCATTAAATTCACCAGGAAGCCCAGCTGGTCAAGCTTGACATTGAAGACCACCCTCTGCTCCTCCTCTTCGGCTGACTCTTCCTTCTCTTTTTTCTCGCCCGACGGCATTTCCAGTTTTTCTTCCGGGCCGCCAAATCCCAGCCCTCCTCCGGGCGACCCCAGACCTTTACCGATATCCATGGTTATCTGCTGGTGGCTCTGCTGGGCTTTGGCCATGGTGTTCATAGCCCCGGCCAGCTTAAGGAACCCTACGGCCACCACTATCAGGGCGATAACGCCCATAAAGGTAAGGATAATATATTTAAATACCAGGTTCATGGCTTCGGGCGTATACCAGATCGTGCGCCAGAACGGGGCGAAGAAAGTCCTGATAATGATCAGCTCGTCCCCCCTCTTCGGGTCCATGGAAAGCATTTCCGAGACAACGCTCCGGACAGCCTGCGCCTCGTTCTCCGCAAGGTCCTTGTTTAGAATAACCGTTACTATAAGCTGCTTTATGAATGAAGCCGGATAGATCGTCTGCCTCTGATAGTTGCCGCCCCCCGGCCTGTCCTTATCGCCTATCATAGTGGGGAAACCCGGAAGCAGGTATTCCGCGGACATCTGGTTTTCCACGGACGTGCCGTCCCACTTGAACATGCCGTCTTTAACTACGGGGGCGGCGGACTGGGTGGTCATATCCACTTTCTCGGTGCGGGTAAAGTCCATGGACGCCTGCACCACCACCTTGGCCTGGTTGGGGCCGAGCAGTTTGAGCAGGACTTCTTCAACCTTTATTTCGAGCGAGCGCTCATATTTAGCCTTATCGTCCAGGGGCATGTTCTGCCCCCCGGCGGTCCGGGGCCAGGGCAGCAGGCAAAAGAACGCGAAAGCGCATATCTTCAGCAAAGCCCCGCCATTAAAGCATATAGGTTTCATATATCAACCTTACACTATATAAGACTGCAGCCTCCGCTCCACCACTATAGGTATGCTGCCTTTCATTATTTCCAGCACGCCGTCCAGGATCATGGACTTCAGCTTCACGTCCAGCCAGATCTTGGAGCGGATCTTGCCGGCTATCGGCACGCAGACCATATTAGCCATAAATATGCCGTAAAAAGCGGAGGTTATGGCCACACCCATGGCCGGGCCCACGTTCTCCGGGTTGGAAAGGTCGCGCAGCACTCCGATGATGCCTATCAGCGTGCCCATCAGGCCGAACATGGGCATCAGGATGCTCATGGTGCGGTAGACATTGGCCAATTCGTTGGTCTCGTCCGCCGCCTGGTTTATCTCCTGTTCCATGACCTGCTTGACGAAATTGTAGTCATTGTACTCCAGCGCGGCCATCGAAGCGCGGGTCAGAAAGCCGTTCGCTACGGTGGGGTCCGCGTTCTTAAGGGCGGACAGGCCTTTCATCCTGCACTGCTCCGCCAGGCCGGTTATAACGGGGATAACCTTATGTATGTCGGCTATATTATCGTAGAAAATAAGGGCTTTCAGTTCCGTGAAGGCCTTTATCAGGTATTTGAGCGGCGTATTGATCAGTATCGCCACCATACCTCCCCCCACCACTACGAAGACGGCGTGCATGTTCACCATGGACGAAGAAAGCTGGCCGGAAGCTACGCCCAGGATAAGCAGGATTACGAAAGCTCCCGCGCCGATAATAGTGCCAAGTTCCATTGTAGTCTCCCGTTGTAAAGTACAGTTCAATTATACAGAAGCGATGTTTCAGAAAGGTTATATCAATATTACATTATAAATGATTCTACCAATGATTCTACTGAAAAATCCTCTCCGGCTCAAAATCAACTTTGAAAAAGACCATCGCGGCAGCTTGACCGGCGGACAAAAACCGTTTGCGCGCGGCCCCGGAGAGAAATTTTTAAGCGATTTTCGTGCCATTTTTAAAACAGGAGGTTTTTCAGCGGAATCTATAACTATGGACATCGGCGCGGGTAAAAGCCGCTCATGCTACTGCGCCGCGGCGCCGCCCGCCCGCGAAAGCGCGCCGGATTTTGCGGTTCTTATACTCCGACGGGAACCTTAAACCAGAAAGTGGAGCCTTTTCCAAGGCCCGGGCTGGTGACGCCGATGTCGCCCTTGTGCGCCTTGACCACCTCCTGGGCTATGGCAAGGCCGAGGCCCCATCCCTGCTTGCGGAGCTTTTCGTCTTTCTGATATTTTGCCTGGTAGAATTTTTCAAAGATCCTCTTTGTCTCGCTCGGATGGATGCCGATACCCGAGTCTTTCACGTACGCGGCGAGATATCTCCCCTCCCTGCGCATGGTCAGTTCCACCCTCTTACCGGCGGGCGTGAACTTTATGGCATTGTTGAGCAGATTCATCAGGACCTGCGAGAGCCTGAATTTGTCGCCGTTCACCCGGCAGTCGGCGGGCAGCTCGCCGACACTGAGTTCCACGCCTTTTTTCTGCGCGTTTATGGAAACACCCGGCAGAATATCCCTGGCTATATCGGCGTAGTCGAAGACCGCCTTTTCCATCTTCAGCTTGCCCGCCTCTATTATGGCCAGGTCGGTAAGGTCGGCAATCAGGCGGCCCATCTGATCGCTGGACAAAACGATATTCTTAAGGTACTGCTCCTCTTTTTCCCCCACGCCCCTCTTGAGCAGCAGTTCGGTGAAGCCCCTGATGGAACCCAGCGGGGTCCTGACTTCGTGCACGACCATGGACAGGAACTTGGATTTCATGTCGTTAAGGCGGCTCAGCTCCTGGTTGGAAAACACCAGTTTTGACGAGAGGACTTCCAGCTCGCGGTTGCGCTGGAAGATCTGGCTCTGCGCCATGGCGATCTGCGCCATGTACTGCTGAATGATCATGTTGGAAACATACTGGCGCTGGTTCAGCGAGCCGGACTGCACGAAACCGGAAACCTGCGACACCACCAGGAAAGCCGCCCCGAGCAGCAGGAGGATCATCGGAATGAAGACTATAGCGAGAAACTCCATAAATTACTTCCACCCCTGTGATTCCATGAACTGCCTGACCACGTTGTCGCCGGGATTCAGCCTGAGCGCTTTCACGTAGGCCTTCTTCGTCTTTTCCTTATCGCCCATCATGAAGTACGCGGAACCCAGCCTGGTCCAGGCCATGGTATTGGTGTCGTCCAGGAGAACCGCTTCTTCGCACTCCCTTACCGCCACGGTGAACTCCCTTATGTAGAAAGCGGAGGCCGCTTTCCGGAGCTTTTCCTTGACAAGGGCGGTCTTAGGCAGTATCTCATCGCGCCTTATGTTGTCATGGGTCAGCTGGCTCATCACGTTCAGCAGTTTTTCGAACACGGCATCGCCGCTGATGTTGGAGCCCCAGGCCGCGTGAGCCAGCAGGAACGCTTTGCGGTCGTTGCCGTTCACGTATGCCATGACGGTCTCGTGGCCGGCATCGGCCTGCTCGTTGTTCTTCGCAAAAACCTCTTCGAGGCCGGGGGTGTCCTTTAACTGCAGGTCTTTTATTATCTCCGACAGGCGGCCCGCTTTCTCGCCCCACTCGCCGGTTTTCAGGCCGGGCTCCAGGTTGAAGGCTTTGTTCAAGTTGGCTTCGGCGGACACGTACCGGCGCTTATCGAGGTCTTTTTTGGCCAGTTCTATGAAGTCGTTGGCGAACACCTGGAGCTTCTCGATCTTATCTTTCGTGGTTATCAGCCTTGCGTTTTCAACGCGCTGTGTTTTCCCGGCCAGCGGTGAGCGCGCGGTCGTAGCCCCGAACTTCATGGTCATGCCGAATTTATGCATGGCGCCCAAGTCCCCGAAAGGCGACATCGAGTAATCCAGGTCCACGAATGAAAACTTGAAGCCGAAGCCGAACCGGACCCCGGAGCCGATGGTCTGGCCGGTCCTGTAGCCGGCCCGGAACGACAGCAGTTGGAACGCCTCGTATTCGGCGCCCAGGTTGATGGTATATTTATCGTAATTGGAGAAGGTGTTGTCCATGCTCAATATAAGGCTTGAATCGCCCTTGGGATGAGAGAGCCAGGAAGAGCCCAGCGTGACGGACAACGGCAGCGGGGATGAGAGCTTGTCAAATTTGAGGCCGGGGCCGAGGTTCCGGACCGTGAACGCGAACCTGACCTCCTGGGCCGGGACTTTCCGCATCCAGTATTTGGCGGGCCTTAAATAATATATCGCGCCAAGGTCCATAGCGAAGGTGGCGGCGGAAACGCTGTCCAGCGTCTCGCTCACGCTCTTGAGGGTGGCTCCGAGGTTGAGAACCGGGCGCTCTATCTCGTCCTTCATCAGCGTGCGGCCGTAAGAGGCGGCTATCGCCATGTCGGACGACTGGATGTTCTTTGTCTTGAAACCCGCCGCGTCATAGCCCTGGAAAGGGGCCACGGTCAGCCGGGTTATGCTGAGGTCCAGCGTGGAGCCGTAGCTCAGCGGGTAAGCCACGGAAACATATTGGTGCGCGACGTCCGAAAAAGAGGCGTCGTAGGTGGCCACGAATTCGCGCTGCTCTACGCTCGCCAGGCCCGCCGGATTCCAGTACGCGGCGTAGGCGTCCTCGGTCACCGAGGTGTAGGATTCCCCCATCGCGCTGGCGCGGGGGCTGGGCGTGAAATTCAGGAAAGAAGCGGCGGTGGTGCCGGGACTGCCGGCATTGACGGAAACGCAAAAAAAACCTGCCGCGCAAATGATTTGCGCTGCGAGTATTTCTATCAGTCTTACGAGGTTTTCGCGTTTCATAGATATCTTATATCTATAGTCTACGAGGTAAATGCCCCCCAATCCCGAAGAAATACCGAAGTTATTAGTAAATTATTATTACATGCGCTTACCCGTCAAAGCGGGTGCTTTAACCACAAAAACGCCCTTGAATACGCGCATTTTCGGGGTTGGGGGACGGTATAACCAGGGAAGCGCTGAAAAATGGCCGGTTTAGCGCAAAAGTGCCCCGGGAATTACGGTGAGAGCATACTTAAGCGCTTGAAAGCAGAGGGCTTTCGGCGATCCGGCATTACCTGGCGGCTGCCGGCGGTCCGGAGGATAGAGCTGAAGAACTGGCCGTTTGATGGCCATAGGTCGTCTGAAAGCCATAGGCTCTGAAACGACACCTGCGCAAGCATTGGCCCGAATACGGCACTGGCTTGTGCATAGGGGACGTTGCTTAAACGCTTAAATGTTCACTTTTCGCTGTTTCACGACCCTGCTTGGCAAGCCGGGGCGCGGCGCCGGATCTTGTTCCCGGTTCTCTAATCAACCGCGTTCCGCCGGCCCGCCCCTTTTGTCTTCCGCAAATAACAGTGTAAAGCCCTTCCCCGGACAATGCGCAACTGCCTGCCGGCCCATGATTTCCTGACTTCCGCAATGAGGCACTCTGACACCCGCGTATCTTGCTGGAACGGGCGCCGGCGCTTTCCCCGCGCGCTCCGGGACCGGGTTTTAAAGAAGAATCCTGAAGTCTTCCCTTTTTTACAACAAGTTTTCCCCTTGAATAAATGGAGCGGGTGCCGCCGGAGCCGGGCTAGCGGGGCCTTCGTGAACCTGAGGCTTGCGTAAGCGCCGAAGGTGAGACCCGGCTTTAGAGCGAAGCATAATTATGCTTCGCGTCCGGGTCGCAAGGGCGGAGGCGGTTCTCTACGCAGCAGAACCGCCGAGCCGGGGCCGCGCAAAACCGCTATGCGGTTTATGCGTGGCAGGATGGGAAGCCGGCCACGGTGTGGACGGCTGTCCCCGCGTTCCGGTCCGGCGGCAGGCCCAGCCCTTTTGGCCCAGGAACCATGGCTAATCACCTCCACCTTGTATAAATTGACTGTTGCCGCGAAGCCAAAAGAGCTGGGCAGGCCCCGCGAACCCGTAAGGCCGGCTGCCGGACAAAAAACATTCCTCCCTCTTACCCGTGAGGCACCCGGATTTCAAGAGAGTTGCCAATGAAGAGACGGTGATTTTTAGGGGGCCTGCGGAAGTCCGGAACCGCCTGCCGGCCCGTGATCCCGGCAAGCGGATACTCCATCAACATTTAAGTATTTAAGCAACGTCCCCTATGAGGTCAGAAATGATAATAGAACCCGAGATTTATCACATACTCAACGCAATTAATGCCCGTATTGCCCGAGCTCAGCGAGATAAAGGTCGGGGCAAAATCCATAAGCAAAGAAAGGTTTTTGGCCGCGAAATATTCACCGCCGACGAATAACGCGGTTTCACGCCCGGTCCCTTTCATGTTCCGCGTGTCAAATGTAATATAGCCGCCTTCCAGTCCTATAAAGCTCTTCAGCGTGTCCGACTGATGAAAATTCCAGTAGCCCCGGCCGGTATAAGCCCGCACCCCCAGGCCGGTGATATATCTTCCCTCGGCCGAAAAAACCTTAAAATCGTATTTCAGGGAAATATAGGGACAGCCCAGGCCGAGGCTGAGATCTCCGGCATAGGAAAACTCCGCGAAAAATGATAAAAACAGGAAGATCAACAACTTATACCTTTGCATACCGCGTTTGTCCTTAATCCGCCTGCGCTGTCGTATCTCCGCTAAATTTCAGCCGCCGGGAACGGTTGGCCGGCTGCCGTCAATAATGCACTTGTGTCGGCGTGTCGCTGTCGTTCATATCTCCAAGACCTAATTGCCCGAAATTATTAAAGCCCCAGGCCCAGAGCGTCCCGTCTGTCTTTATTGCCAGCGTGTGAGACCCGCCGCCGGAAACGGAAGCCCAGTCGGTATCGGTTCCCACCTTCGTAGGGACGGTCTGCTGCGTTGTATCCCCGGAACCTAATTGCCCGTGATTGTTATAGCCCCAGGCCCATAAGGTCCCGTCCGCTTTTATTGCCAGTGTGTGAGACCCGCCGCCGGAAACGGAAACCCAGTCGGTGGAAGCTCCCACCTGTACAGGGTGTTCATTTGATGGAACTATATCTGTATTTCCAAGACCTAATTGCCCATGGTTATTATATCCCCAGGCCCAAAGCGTACCATCTGTTTTTATTGCCAGTGAGTGATAATCGCCGCCGGAAACAGACCACCAGTCGAAGTCAGCTCCCACCTGCTTAATGGTGGATTGGTCGGTTAAAGAGTCAATGCCTAATTGCCCAGTGCTATTAGCTCCCCAGGCCCAGAGTGTTCCGCTTTGTGTTACCGCCAGCGTGTGAAACTCGCCGCAGGCAACGGAGACCCAGGACTTGCCAAGCCCCACCGGCGTAGGTTGATTTGGCTGGTCTGCGATATTCCCATTCCCTAATTGCCCATAGCTATTGCCTCCCCAGGACTTGAGGAAGCCGCCCGTTCTTACTGCCAGCGAGTGATACGCGCCCCCGGAAACGGAAGACCACCAGCCGTCAGTTCCCACCTGTGTGGGGGTGGGCGTTGATATTGCGTTTCCAATACCTAATTGCCCGGCATCATTTAATCCCCAGACCCAGAGCGTCCCGTTTGTTTTTATCGCCAGCGTATGATTATCGCCGCCGGAAATGGAAGCCCAGTCATTGTCAGTTCCCACCTGTGTGGGGGTGGGCGTTGATGTTGTATGTCCAAGGCCCAATTGCCCCAGATCATTGCGCCCCCAGGCCCAGAGCGTCCCGTCCGTTTTTATCGCCAGCGTGTGCTCCCTGCCGGCGTAAACAGAAGCCCAGTGAGTGAAAGAAACCACTATGATCATGCTTGACTGGACGGACCCGCCATTACCGTCGGAAACAGTGCAGGCGACTGAAAAAGTGCCGCTGGAAGCCGGCGCGGTCCATGTAACCTGATAGCCGGAGCCGGCCAGCGTGCCGGAGGCCGCGCTCCAGACGTAAGTCAGCGCGTCGCCGTCCGGATCGGCCGCGGCGCAGGTGACCGTTGTGAATGTTCCGGTGGAAATGCTTGGGGGACTTGCGGTCAATGAAGTAATTACCGGCGCATGGTTCGCGGAGAAAACCGCCACATTTGTGCTGGACTGGACGGACCCGCCCTGGCCGTCCGACACAGTGCAGGCGATCGAATAAGTGCCGCTGGAAGCCGGCGCGGTCCAGGTAACCTGGTAGCCGGAGCCGGCCAGCGTGCCGGAGGCCGCGCTCCATACATAGCTCAGCGGCGTGTCGCCATCGGGGTCGGTCGCGTTACAGGTAAGTGTTGCGGCTGTCCCGGTGGAAATACTCGGGGAACTTGCGGTTAATGAAGTTATTACCGGCGCATGGTTCGTGGAGAAAACCACCACATTTGTACTGGACTGGACGGACCCGCCTTTGCCGTCCGACACAGCGCAGGCAATGGGATAAGTGCCGCCGTGTGCCGGCGCGGTCCATGTAATTTGGTAGCCGGAACCGGCCAGCGTGCCGGAGGCCGCGCTCCAGGCGTAGGTCAGCGCGTCGCCGTCCGGGTCGGACGCGGCGCAGGTGATCGTTGCGGCTGTTCCGGTGGAAATGCTCGTGGGACTTGCGGTCAATGAAATAATTACCGGCGCATGGTTCACAGCGGAAACCACTATATTTGTGCTTGACTGGACGGACCCGCCATTACCGTCGGAAACCGCGCAGGAGATCGAATAAGCGGCGCTGGAAAGCGGCGCGGTCCATGAAATCTGCGGACCTATGCCTGATATTGTGCCGGAGGCCGCGTCCCAGACGTAAGTCAGCGCGTCTCCGTCCGGGTCGGCCGCGTTACAGGTGATCGTTGTGATCATCCCGGTGGAAATACTTGGGGGGTTTACGGTAAATGAAGAGATCACCGGCGCATAGTTCCCGGCAGAAACCGCCACATTTACGCCTGACTGGGCGGACCCGCCCTGGCCGTCCGACACGGCGCAGGCGATCGAATAAGTGCCGCTCGAAACCGAGGTCCAGGTAACCTGCGGGCCGGTGCCGGCTAGCGTGCCGGAGGCCGCGCTCCAGGCGTAGGTCAGCGCATTGCCGTCCGCGTCGGAGGCGGCGCAGGTTATTGTTGTAACCCCGCCGGTGGAAATACCCGGGGGATTTGCGGTCAATGAAGTAATTACCGGCGCGCGGTTTATGGTAAAAACCGCCACATGCGCGCTTGACCGGACAAAACCGCCCTTGCCGTCGGAAACCGTGCAGGAAACGGCGTATGTGCCCGAAGACAGGGGCGCGGTCCATGTAACCTGCGGGCCTGCGCCGGAAATAGTCCCGGTTGCGGCCGACCAGCTGTAAGTCAGCGCGTCGCCGTTCGCGTTGGAGGCGAGGCAGGTTAGAGTTGTGAACGTGCCGGTGGAAATACTCGCGGGATTTGCGGTCAGCGAAATAATTACCGTCGCGCTGTTCTTCTTGCTCTGAAGTTTGCTTACGGCATTTTTAACGGCGGAAGGCAGGCCGAAGCTTATTCTGGCTTCGGCAACGCCCGGGATGAGCAGCGCGGCGGCCAGTAATGCCCGGTAAACCAGTTGTCGTGTCATATTAGCCGGAAAGTTTCAGTTGAAACTTTCCCTTCGCGGAGCTCAGGTGCGCTTCGCGCGGCATACGCCCTCGCTGACCTGGCGCACATAGCGCTTGGTCAGCGACCCGCTGCTGCGGGGAATCCTGCGTTTTTTTGTTCACCTGATTTGTCAATGGCCGTCTGATGGACACCGTACTTTTGTAGACGACCCTTTCCCAACTGCTTAAGGGACACCGCATGGCGGTTTCCCCTCCTACGCAAGTATTGGAAACCATGTTGAACTGCAGGATTCGGGTTAGGGGACGTTGCTTAAACGCTTAAATGCTCCCGCGCCGCTTTTTCCGCCGTTCCATCCCCCGCGCGATCACATGAGATAAACGCCCCTCAATATCTATTCCGGCATTGTCCCGGCACAGCGCAATCATGAAACATTTAAGTATTTAAGCAACGTCCCATATGCCCCTTATTTCACAAAGAAGCGGCTGTTCCAGAGGGTGTTGCACACGCCTGAGCCGTAGGTGCCGCTGCAGTAACTCCCGAGACAATCGGCGGAGGACGCTGGATTGGCGACGCGGCAGATCTGGGAATAATTGCAGCTGGCGGCGCCGCATGCGGCCCTGTCTATGCCCATATAAGGCCGCGCTGCGCCCTGCCAGGTTGTGCCGCAGTCAATGCATGAGCCGAACCCGGCCATCATATTGTCCTGGCTTACGTTGTAAGACATCGGGCTAAGACGGATCAGGTCGGCTTCCCCGCTGGAGCTTGGATTGACGTCGGCATACAGGCAGCCTCCCTGCCTGATAATGTCGTCCTGGCTGCTTGTTGAGCCTACGCTAGAGGCATTCGGAGCTCCCGTCTCGCAGGCGTCCGTGCCATGCACCGCCACGATGCCTGTTGTAAAGAAGGAGCCGAAGGTCCTGTGGGAGGTCATCGGCCAGCTCCGCCAGCCCAGGATCGAACCGGCGGCCCCCGTATTGGCCGATTCTATCATCAGGTAATCGGCGGCCAGGCCATAAGCGGCCGGGCTCTTGTAATCGCTGGCGAAGCTATTGTCAAAGTTGCGGTACTCGGCCTGCGTGGTCCAGAAATTCTGGGCGTTGTAGCCGACACTGTTCCCGTCGGCCGGGGCGATATTGGCCACCAAGGTCCAGCCGCCTCCGTTCGTGGTCATATCGCAATACGCGCGGAAGGGAGTCGCGGCCGGCTGGATCCAATACACTCCATCGGAATTATTGCCGGCCGTTTTCAGAGCGGCGCACGAGGCAAGCGGCGTGGTTACGGTAAACCCTCCGCTGAGCGTGCTTGTCAGGCCGCCTTGATTTGTGACCACCACATCCTTGGCGCCAAGCGTCAGGACCGGCATAATAACGACAAGCTGGCCGCTGTTGACGGTAGTTACCTGCGTTGCCGCGACCCCTCCGAAAGTTACAGTGGCGGGCGCTGAAAAACCGGACCCATTGAGAGTGATCAAATAACCGCCAATCGTGGGGCCTGTGTTGGGACTTACACTTCCCAAAGAGGGAGTGGAGGTCCAGTAGGAGGGGTCCTTTGAATAGCGAACCACTACGATGCCGGAGCCGCCCGCGCCGCCAGGGTTATTGGAGTTGTAATGCGAACCGCCGCCGCCGCCGCCGCCGGTATTCGCGGCGCCTGCGCCGCCGGGCTGGTTACATTGGGCAACTATATACCCGCCGCCGCCGTCGGCGCCTTGGTTTAACCCGCCCGTGCCGCCGCTGGTCGCGCAGGTAGCGCCGCCGCCGCCGCCGCCGAAACCGCCATTGCCGCCGCAGACGGTGTAGCCGCCGCCGCCGCCGCCGCCGCCCCAATAATAAGCGGTTCCCAAGATCATATTACGAACTCCGGGGCCGCCGGGACCGGGGCTGGTTGAACCAACGCCGCCGGCGCCGCCGCCGCCGCTGGGATAATAACAGCCGCCGTTAGGCCCGCCGGCATAGCCCTGCCCGGCGGTGCCCGCGCCCGGACCGGGATTAGTGCAACTGGCGGAACCGCCGCCGGAGCCGCCGGCTGCGGCTGGATTAGTGGCGGTGCTGTATTCCGAACCGCCGCCGCCGCCGCCTATCGCCGTAGTCACTCCGAGGAACAGGGAATTACCGCCGCTGGTTCCTCTTACCTGGTTTACCCCGGCTGGAGCGCCGGCGCCGCCCGCGCCCACATTCACGGAATATGCTCCCGCGGAAACAGCGTAGGAGGGGTTATATACCACGCCTCCGGCGCCGCCGCCGCCGCCCATGTCGGAGCCGCCGCCGCCGCCGCCGGCGACCACAAGGACTTCAACATTGCCGCCGCCGAGGACGTTCAAGGATGAAGCGCCGCTGTAAAATGTGTGAATGTGGTACGGGCCCCAGTCGGATTCCGTGCCGCCCGTGGCGGAAACCATGTTATACGCGGTAAATCCTCCGGTAAGCGTGCTTGACTGGCCGCCCGGATTGGTAACAACCACATCCTTGGCTCCGCCCGAACCCAGATTAGGAAGAAGAACAGTTATCTGGCCGCTGTTAACGGTGGTTTCCTGTTGTACCGCGACTCCTCCGATACTTACAGTGGCGGGCGCGGCAAAACCGGACCCCGTGAGGGTCAGCATATATCCGCCCGCCGGATTGCCGAAAGTGGGACTTATACTTCCTAAAGAGGGAGCGGAGTTCCAATAGGAGGGATCTTTTGAATAGCGGACTATTACGATGCCGGAGCCTCCGGCGCCGCCGGAGACCACATTCCAGTCGCCGCCGCCGCCGCCGCCGCCCGTATTTGCCGTCGCGGCAGGCCCGTTCGCTCCAGAACCCCTTGCGCCATTCGCGCCGCCTCCGGCGCTCGCAAATCCTTGTGATGTAGCGTAACCATAGTAGCCGTTCCCCCCGCCGCCGCTGGCATAGTAAGTGAGAGTCCCGGTGATATCATTTGGACGTCCCGGCCCGCCATTTCCGCCTTTAACCTGCGAGACCGAATTTTCTCCCGGGCCGCCCGCGCCGCCGCCGCCGCCACCCACATAGTACGCCGGACTCCCTTCGCCGGAGCCGCCGGCATAGCCCTGTCCGGCAGTTCCCGCGCCGCCGGGCCGCCGTGTCGGAGCCGTATCCGAATCGCCGGCGCCGCCGCCGCTTCCGCCACTGTTTCCTGGAGCGTAAGTATCATTATACACGCCGCCGCCGCCCCCGCCTATAGAAGTTATGCTTGAGAAAATAGAATTGCCGCCATTCGAACCGCGGTTCATACTGTAAGGCGATGTAGCTGGGCCGCCCGCGCCGCCGCCGCCCACTGTGACCGCGTACGCGGTATTAGTGATAGGGAAACTTGTCACGGCGCTGTATCCGCCGGCGCCGCCGCCGCCGGCAAGCTGTCCGCCGCCGCCGCCGCCGCCGGCGATCACAAGGGCGTCAACATTGCCGCCGGTTGCAACGCTCAATGTGCCGCTGCCGGTAAAGGTGTGGATGTGGTACAGCCCCCAGTCAGATTCCGTGCCGCCTGTCGCATACATCGTTGCGGCAAATCCTTTAGTAAGCGTGCTGGACAGGCCTCCCGGGTTCGTAACCACTACATCTTTCATACCGCCCGCGGCCAGAGGCGGAACCACGGCGGTGATCTGGCCGCTGTTGACGGTAGTGGCCTCCAGTGTCGTCCCTCCGATAGTTACAGCGGCGGGCGTGGCAAAATTAGATCCTGAGAGAGTGACCGTATATTGGCCTTTCCCGGGACCATAGGTGGGGCTTATACTTGATAAAGTGGGCTGGGCGCTCCATAAGGAGGGGTCATTTGAGTAGCGGACTATCACTATGCCGGCGCCGCCCGCGCCTGAGCCGCGGCTCCAGCCGCCATTGGCCGCCCAGTAGGAACCACCGCCGCCGCCGCCGCCGGTATTTATAACTGCGTTAGGATAACCGCTCCCCAGTGTTGTTCCGTTAATCTGATTGGTGTAAACATTGTAATTATACTGCGAAGTGGTGCCTTCGCCCCGGCCGCCGCCGTGATAGCCGTCTCCGGCGCGCTCAGTGGAATTGCCGGCGCCGCCGCCGCCGCCGGCATAATATTGCAGCGCACCGGAGAGAGCGCTCGGGAATCCGTACCCCCCGTTTCCGCTCGGAGCGCAGTTGCCGCAGACATTACCGCTGATTCCCGCGGCACCCGCGCCGCCGCCGCCGCCGCCGGTCCAGGTATAGCCGGCAGCCCCGCCGGCATTGGCAAAGCCGCCCGGCTGGTTGGCGCCGCCGCCGCCATAATTATTGGTAGCGCCGCCGCCGCTGCCTCCGGTCAGACCCGCGCCGGTGCCTGTGCTGCCGCCGCCGCCGCCGCCAAGGGCCGTGAGCGAGCTGAAAACGGAATTCCCTCCATTATTGCCCCGGGCATTGGTGGAATTGGCTATCCAATTGCCGCCATACCCGACCGTAACAGCATATGCCTGTGCGGTAACGGGGAAGGCATTGTTTACTATCACGCCGCCGCCGCCGCCGCCGCCGTTGGCATTGGTAGTACTGTAATTTCCACCGCTGCCGCCGCCGGCGACAACAAGGACGTCCACATTGCCGCTGCCTACCACCGTAAATGTGTCGCTCTGGTTAAATTTGTGAATGTGGTATCCTCCCGAATTATATTCCATGCCGCCTGTCCCGTAAACCATGTTATATACATTAAGCCCTCCGGTAAGCGTGCTTATCTGGCCGCCCGGATTTATAACCACCACATCCTTAACGCCGGCTGCCTGGGGAGGAACAATAGCGGTGATCTGGCCGCTATTAACGGTAGTCACCTGTTTCGCCGCGACCCCTCCGATAGTTACGGTAGCGCCTACGGCAAAGTTGGAACCTGAGAGAGTGACAGGGTCCCCGCCTCTTGGAGAATCTACGGCGGGGCTTACACTGGTTAAAGAGGGGGTGGCGGCCCATAAAGAGGCATCGGTCGGGTAGCGGATGACTACGATGCCTGAGGTTCCGTTAGCGGCGACCCCGCCCGCATTGCCGGCGCTGCCTCTAAGCGAATTCGCCGAATCGCCCGGAGTTGTTGCGTACGCGGCTGTTAAATTCGCGGCATTGACATAACTCGGGTTGTAGTATGCCGAGCCGCCGCCGCCGCCGGCCATAGTGTTGGGCTCGCTATACCCTCCCCCCGAACCTCCCCAGTAGCCGCCGCCGCCGCCGCCGCCGTAGCTGTTGGATTTGGTCACTCCGCCCTGAAGCGCTCCCTGGCCGCCCGCATTGGTGATGCCGTCGCAGCTCGCGTCAGCCGCCGCGGATTGAGTGCCGGGATTGCCTCCGTAGGCTGTTTTACCGTCATACATTGAAAACCCTCTTTGTCCGCTGGTACCGCCGCCGCCGCCGCCGCCGTTTCCGGCTTCCGCGCGGCTATTGCCGCCGCCGCCGCCGCCGCCCGCGATCAGATAAGCGTTACCCTGGGCAACGGACGTCACGAATAATCCCGAATAACCGCCGCCCCCGCCGGTGTAGCTGTTGCCGCTGCCATTGCCTGTAGCCGTTCCCCCGCCTCCGATAGCTCCTAATCCGGCGGCGCTATTAACCACGCCGGGGCCGCCCACTACGACAGGATAGACCGTGCCGTTAGCTACGGTTACTGTGCCGTTGGCCGCTCCTCCGGCGCCGCCCGGAGAACCGGAAACCCAGCCGGCGGAACCTCCCGCGCCGCCGCCGCCCCAGGCAAATACCTGGACAGTGCCGCCGCTGACGACCGTAAAATTGTCTTTGGTGTTGTAGGTGTGATAGTGATATCCTCCCGAATCGGACTCCGTGCCGCCCAGCGCATAAACCATATTGAACGCGGTAAATCCTCCGGTAAGCGTGCTTGAACCGTCGCTCGGATTTGTGACCACTATATTCTTGGCGCCGGCTGAACCCAGGTCCGGAACAAAAACGGTTATCTGGCCGCTGTTGACGGTAACCGCGTTCGCCGCGATCCCTCCGATGGTTACGGTGGCGCCTGCGGCGAAATTAGATCCCGTGAGAGTGATCGTATATCTGCCCGACGTCCTGCCGGCGGCGGGGCTCACGCCTGTTAAAGAGGGAGTGGCGGCCCATAAGGAGGCGTCTGTCGCGTAGCGGATGACTACAACGCCGGGGTTGCCGTTATTGCCGTTACCTGTATATGGGCCGCCGTTGCCATATGAACCTCTGAGCGGATTTGCAGAATCACCCGGCGTCGCTCCCACAGCCTGGGTTAATATCGCGCCGGTAACATAACCCGGGTTATAGTAGCCCGAGCCGCCGCCGCCGCCGCACATATTGTGAGGAACGCAATTGTAATAACCGCCCGCTGAGCCGCCCCAATAGCCGCCGCCGCCGCCGCCGGCGTAGCTATAGGACCAGGTTACGCCGCCGGAAAGAGCCCCGGCCGCGAGGCCTGTACCGTTGCTGTAGAAACAAGAGCCCGAAGTGACAGACGCTCCCGCCGCCGACTGAGTTCCGGGATTTCCCGGTAACCCCGGGGATGGAATGTATGGGCAATATCCGGCCTGCCCGGTGGTCCCGCCGCCTCCTCCTCCGCTATTTCCCGTGCCATACGTGCCAAGTGGACCGTCAGCGTCGCTGGAGCTGCCGCCGCCGCCGCCGCCGGCGATCAGAATAGAGTTACCCTGTGCGATGGACGTAAGGAATATTCCCGAATAACCTCCGCCGCCGCCGCTGTACTGATTATCGGCGTTACCATTTGACGAGTACCCCCCGCCTCCGACCCCGAGCACGTTAGTATAATTCCAATAGCTGTTGATCATGCCGAACCTGCCCGCGACGACGGGATAGAGCGTATTATTGGCTACGGTCACTATGCCGCTGGCCGCGCCGCCGCCGCCGCCGTAAGAGCCATAATTCCAGCCGCCGATACGGCCTCCGGCGCCGCCTGCGCCCCAGACAAATACCTGTACAGGGCCGCCGGTGTCGACAATAAAGTCGTCGATCAGGCCGTAGGTGCCGGTAAAGGTGTGGTAGTGGTAGCCTCCCGAATCGGATTCCGCGCCGCCTATCGCGGAAACCGTTGCGGTAAATCCTCCGGCCTTTGTGCTTGACCCGCCGCCCGGGTTCGTGACTACCACGTTCTTAGGGCCGATTGAAGTCTGAACCGGGACAACAGCGGTGATCTGGGTGCTATTGACGAAAGTCGCGGCCGCCGTTATTCCTCCGACAGTTACAACGGCGGGGTTGGCAAAATTGGACCCCGTGAGAGTAATCACGGTTCTGGCTCTTCCGGAAACGGGGCTTACACTTGTCAAAGAGGGAGTGGCGGTCCATAAGGAGCTGTCGGTCGAGTAGCGGACGATCACGATACCGGAACCGCCGGCGGCTCCGGCGCCGTTGCCGCCGCCGCCCCCGCCGCCCGTATTAGCGGTTCCGGGATAACTGGTGCCGCCCCTGGCGCCGCCGCCCAGGCCGCCAGCGCCATAATATGAATTGCCGTCGCTCGAGCTGCCGCCGCCGCCGGCGTAATATGTCCAGGCTCCGCTGATATCGTATTGCAACCCGTTCCCGCCATAGCCGGAAGTGGTTGAGCCGGCGCTCCAGTTAAGCACTCCGGTGTCGCCCGGGCTGACTCCAACTCCGCCCGGATGGCCGGCCCCGCCGCCGCCGCCTGAACCGCTATATTCATTCTGGCCGCCCTGGTTTCCGCCGCCCCCGCCGCCCGGATAGCCCTGGCCGCTGTAGGGCGCGGCTCCGCCGCTGCTAAAGCCCATATTGCTGGTGGCTCCGCCGCCGGAGCCGCCGGCTGCGCCGGCCTGGCCGGCCCAGCCGCCGCCGGCGCCGCCGCCGTACGCGGTTATGCTTGCAAGCACGGAGTTGCCGCCGTTCGAGGCTGTGTTGGAGCCGCCCGCGACGCCGCCGCCGACCGTCACCGTATAGGCCTGGTTGGTAAGAGTGGTTACAGGGCTGTATACCAGCCCGCCGCCGCCGCCGCCGCCCACATCGCCGCCGCCGCCGCCGCCGCCGGCGACCACAAGTACGTCAAACTTGCCGCCGGTGGGGACCGTAAGCACGTCGGTGCCGAGGAATGTGTGAATGCGGTATGTTCCCGAAGTAGATTCCGCGCCGCCTGACGCGGAAGGCGTCGCGGTAAACGCCTGGCTAAGCGTGCTGGACAGGCCGCCCGGATTTGTAATTACCACATCCAAAAAGCCGGCCGCGGTCAGAGGCCGGACAATAGCGCGGATCTGTGTGCTGTTAACAGTGGTTGCGGCCGTCTGTACCCCCCCGATAGTTACAATAGCGCCTATAGCAAAATTAGACCCTGTGAGAGTGACCGGATATCCCCCTCTTCCTGAGCCCGAGGCGGGACTTATGTTTGTTAAAGCGGGCTGGGCGTTCCATAAGGTGGGATCGGTCGGGTAGCGGACTATAACGATGCCGGAGCCGCCCGCGCCGCCATAGTTATTGGAGTTGTAATGCGAGCCGCCGCCGCCGCCGCCGCCGGTGTTGGCGCCTGCGGCGCCGCCGGGCGTGTTAGTCTGGGAATTTATAACTCCGCCGCCGCCGGCCGCCCCGTTGTTATAACCCGCGCCGCCGGTGGTGGCGCAGACAGCGCCGCCGCCGCCGCCGCCGATGCCGCCGCTGCCGCCGCAGTCGGAATAGCCGCCCCCGCCGCCGCCGCCGCCCCAATAATAATCGGGCCCTAAGATCGGGTTCAGAACTCCGGGGCCGCCGGGGTAGGGAATTCTCTGGCCGGGCCCGTTCGCGCCGCCGCCGCCGCCGGCATACCACGCGTAAATTCCCCAGCCGCCGTCATAGCCCTGCCCGTAAGTCCCGGTGCCCCGGTTACCGCCATAGCTCGAACTCGGCAGCTGCGCGCCGGCGGAAGCTCCGCCGCCGGAACCGCCGTTGCCGGCCGGATGAGTGGTAACGGAGTATTCCGAACCGCCGCCGCCGCCGCCTATCGCCGTCGCCAATCCGGGGAATGAAGAATTGCCGCCGTTAGAGCCGGCCGCCTGACTGACGCCGGCGGGAGCGCCGGCGCCGCCGCCGCCGATAATTATGGTATTGGCTCCCACGGAAGCATTATAAGAAGGGCTATATACCACCCCGCCGCCGCCGCCGCCGCCGCCCATATCCGAGCCGCCGCCGCCGCCGCCGGCCACCACAAGGACTTCAATAGTGCCGCCGGCCAGGACGTTAAAGGTGTCGTTGACGAGGAATTTGTGGATGTGGTATCCTCCCGAATCGGATTCCGTGCCGCCTGTCGCGGAAACCAGGTTCGCCACGATGAACTGTCCGGCCAGCGTGCTTGACTGGCCGCCCTGGTTAGTAACTACTATATCCTTGGTGCCTATCGGCAGAGCCGGACCGATAGCGGTGATCTGGGTGCTGTTAATAGTGGTTATCTGCGTCGCCGATACCCCTCCGATAGTTACACCGACAGGGCAGGAAAAACCGGATCCGGTGAGAGTAAGCGAATATCCGCCTACCGCCTTGCCGAAGCCGGGAGTCACACCCGTTAAATTGGGAGCGGCGCCCCAGTTGGTGGGATCCTTTGAGTAGCGAATGATGACAACGCCGATGGCGCCGGCGCCTGAGCCGCTGCCCCAGCCGCCATTGGAGGCCCAGTAGGAACCGCCGCCGCCGCCGCCGCCGGTATTTGCGATCGCGGTGGGGGTACCGCTTCCTCCTGTTGTCGCATTAACCTGAACAGGGTAAGAGTTGTAGTTATAGAATGAAGTGGTGCCCTCTCCCCGGCCGCCGCCGTGATAGCCGTCTCCGGCGCGCTCGGAGGAATTGCCGCTGCCGCCGCCGCCGCCGGCATAATATTGTTTTGAACCGGATATTGCGGTCGCATAGCCGGTTCCGCCATTTCCGCTCGGACTGCAGTTGCCGCAGACATTACCGGCAACTCCGGCGCCGCCGGCGCCGCCGCCGCCGCCGCCGGTCCACGTATAATTGCTGGCCCCGCCGGCATTGGCATAGCCGCCCGGCTGGCTGGCTCCGCCGCCCGGGTTGCTATTCCCGGCATAGCCGTTGACATAGGCTCCGCCTCCGCCGCTGCCGCCGGTCAGGCCCGGCCCGCCGCTGGAACCTGAACCGCCGCCGCCGCCGCCGCCGATGGCCGTGAGCGTGCTGAACACGGAATTTGAACCATTGTTGCCCCGGGCGTTGGTCGCGTTGGCAATTGCAAGGCCGCCAACCCCGACCAGAACATTATATGGCTGCGCGGTAACGGTTACCGCCCCGTTTTCAACCACGCAACCGCCGCCGCCGCCGCCGTTGGCGTTGGTAGTGCTGTGGTTTCCCCCGCTGCCGCCGCCGGCGACCACAAGGGCTTCAACAGTGCCGCCGCTGAGGACGTTAAAGGTGGCGGCGCTGTTAAATGTGTGAATGTGGTAGAGTCCCCAATCAGATTCCACGCCGCCTTGCGCGACAACCATGGTATACGCGGTAAATGCCCCGCTAAGAGTGCTGGACTGGCCGCCCAGATTTGTAACTACCACATCCTTGGCGCCGGCTGAACCCAGATTCGGCATAACAACAATTATCTGGCCGCTATTGACGGTAGTTTCCACTATTACCGGGACCCCTCCGATAGTTACACTGGCGGGCGCGGAAAAATTGGACCCTGTGAGAGTCATAGTATTTCCGCCTATTGTACTGCCTTTGACGGGGCTTACGCTTGTCAAAGAGGGAGCGGCGTCCCAGTTGGCGAAATTATTTGAGTAGCGGACAACTACGATGCCGGAGCCGCCCGCGCCGCCGGTCGTGGTCTGCCACAAACTTCCGCCGCCGCCCCCGCCCGTATTGGTTCCGCCGACGCCGGCCGGATTGCCGCCGGTACCGCCTGAATTTAAAGCGCTTCCTCCGCCCGCGCCATTGTAACCGGCGCCATCCTGGGCGCCGCCGCCGCCGCCGCCGCCCAACCCGCCATAGCCGGCGTATCCCGGGCTGTAAGTTCCGCCGCCGCCGCCGCCCGCCCAATAGTAATTGGTACCCAGAATGTCGCTTGTGATACCTATACCTCCCGAACCTCCTCCATAAAGGCTGGTGTTCAGGGCGGAATTATCGTCGACGTTAGGAGCGGGGCCGCCCGCGCCGCCGCCGCCGCCGCCTCTGCAGGGACTCCCGGTTCTTGGGATGATTTGACTGGCTCCCTGATTGCCGTAAATAGTTCCAGGATTGCCGCCTAAATTATTTCCGGAGCTTGCGCCGCCCACAGGCATCTGCGAGTCGGTCGATGAACAGCCCCCGCCGCTCCCGCCCGCGACCCCGTTAGTTCCAGCGTGGGGCCCGCCGCCGGCGCCGCCGCCCGCGGCGGTAGCGCCGAATATTGTGCTGGCCCCGCCGTTTGAGCCGGTACCGTTCACGCCGCCCGCGCCCCCCCCGCCGACTACTACGGCATAACCCGCCTGTGTAACTGTCGCGGTCATTTTAAGAACGCCGCCGCCGCCCCCGCCCCCGCCAAGGCCGCCCGCGCCGCCGCCGCCGCCGCCGACCACAAGGGCTTCAACAGGGCCGCCGCTGAGGACGCTCAAGGTGCCGCCGCCGGTGAATTTCTGGATGTGGTACAGTCCCGAATCGGACTCCGTGCCGCCTGTCGCGTAAGCCATTGCGGCGAATCCTTTAACACGCGTGCTGGACAGGCCGCCCGGGTTTGTAACTACTACGTCTTCCATACCGCCCGCGGGCAGAACCGGAACAATGACACTGATATGCTGGGAGTCAATGGTAGTCGCCTCCACTGTCACCCCCCCGATAGTCACGGCGGCGGGTGTGGCGAAATTAGACCCCGTGAGAGTGATAGGATATTGGCCTCTTCCGGTGCCATAGCTGGGACTTATGCTTGTTAAAGTGGGTTGAGCGTTCCATAAGGTGGGATCGGTAGAGTAGCGGACTACGACATAGCCGGAACCGCCCGCGCCTGAGCCGGTACTCCAGCCGCCATTGCTCGCCCAGTAGGAACCACCGCCGCCGCCGCCGCCGCTATTAACGATGGCGGTGGGGGTACCGCTGCCTTTTGTCGTTGCGTTAATTCCGACGGTATAAACATTGTAATTATACTGCGAAGTGGTGCCTTCGCCCCGGCCGCCGCCGTGATAGCCGTCTCCAGCGCGCTCGGAGGAATTGCCGCTGCCACCGCCGCCGCCGGCATAATATTGCAGCGCACCCGATAGTATGCTTGGATAGCCGGCTCCCCCGTTTCCGCTCGGACTGGCGTTGGGATTAAAATTACCGCTGATCCCCGGGGAACCGGCGCCGCCGCCGCCGGCGCCGGTCCAGGTATAGCCGGCAGATCCGCCGGCATTGGCAAAGCCGCCTGGCTGGCTGGCGCCGCCGCCGGAATTGTTATAGGCGGCGCCGCCGCCGCTGCCGCCGGCCAGGCCCGAACCTGCGCCTGTGCCGCCGCCGCCGCCGCCGCCAATGGCCGTGAGCGAGCTGAAAATGGAATTTCCGCCATTGTAGCCCTGGTGGTTGGTTGAGGCGGCAACTGCAACACCACCAAGCCCGACCGTAACACTATATGTCTGCGGGGTAACGGCGAATGTCGGCTTGGAAATCATGCCGCCGCCTCCTCCTCCTCCGTTGGCATTAGTAGTGGTATAATTCCCTCCGCTGCCCCCGCCGGCGACCAAAAGGGTGTCGACATTGCCGCCGGTGAAGACTGTCATCGGGTCGGTGTAGTAAAATGTGTGATAATGGTAGTCTGCCGAATCGGATTCCGTGCCGCCTGCCGCATAAACCGTAGCGGTAAGGGCCCCGGTAAGGGTGCTTGACTGGCCGCCCGGGTTCGTGACCACTATATTATAAACTCCGGTCGAGGCCAGGAACGGAATAATAGCGGTAATATGGCCGCTGTCCACGGTAGTTGCCTGCGCTGAAAGCCCTCCGATAGTTACAGCGGCGGGGGTGGCAAAATTAGACCCTGTGAGAGTAACCGCAGACCCGCCTCTTCCATAGACGGGACTTACGCTTGTTACAGAAGGAGCGGCATCCCATAAGGATGGATTTGTCGGGTAGCGGATGATCACGATGCCGGAACCGCCATTACCGCCACTGACTACATTCCAGTCGCCGCCGCCGCCGCCGCCGCCCGTATTTGCGGTAGCATTGCCCCCGTTCCCGTTCCTGCCGCCATTACCGCCGCCGCCGGGGCTTGCGACTCCCGCTATTGTGGAATAACCATAGTAGGCGTTCCCGCCGCCGCAGCTGGCATAGTAAGCGGGCGTTCCGGAGATAGTGGATTGCAGTCCCGCCCCGCCATTCCCGCCGCGGACGAAGCTGGCCCCGCTTACTCCCGGACCGCCCGCGCCGCCGCCGCCGCCGCCCACATAGTACGCCGTACCCCCTTCGCCGGAGCCGCCTTGATATCCCTGGCCGGCGGTGCCCGAACCGCCTGCCCGGCGTTGCGGGGCCGTATCCGAATCGCCGCCGCCGCCGCCGCTGCCGCCATTTTTTCCTACGGCGTAAGTATTATCATACACGCCGCCGCCGCCGCCGCCTATAGAAGTTATGGTCGCGAAAACAGAATTGCCGCCGTTCGTACCTTGGTTCATATTGTAAGGCGCCGTAGCGGGGCCGCCGGCGCCGCCGGCGCCAACCGAGAGGCTGTACGCGGCATTGACAACCGCAAAATCCGCCACATAATTATATCCGCCGGCGCCGCCGCCGCCGGCAAGCTGCCCGCCGCCTCCTCCGCCGCCGGCAACGACAAGTACTTCAACGCTGCCGCCGGTGGCCACGGTAAACGCGCTGGTGCCGACGGCGGTAAATGTATGGATATGGTATCCTCCGACATTAGATTCCGTGCCGCCTGTCGCGGACATCATGTAGGTGAAAGCTATTGCCTTCATGCCGTAGCTTTGGTCGGGGAGATTTAATACCGTCACAGTTCTGGCGCCGCCGGTGGCGCTTGCGGGCGTGGTCGCGGTAATTTGCGTGGCCGTGAGCGTGTTAACGACCGCCTCGACAGTTCCGACATATACTTTCCCGCCGGCAACAAAGCCGGTGCCCGTGATAGTAATGACCGTCCCCTGCGGTCCGTAAGCGGGGCTCACGGTCGTGATCGCGGGGACTGTGAGGTTGGCGACTATCGGGTAGCGGATGATCACCATGCCGGAGCCGCCGTTGCCGCCGGGCTGCGCGGCTTCACTGGCGTTGGTCAAGGAACCGCCGCCGCCTCCGCCGGTATTAGCGGCGCCATTAGTTCCAAGCCCGGTAGCCACCCCTTTCCCGTCTCCCCCGCCGCCCCAGCCGCCGGCGCCCCTGGCGGTACTGCCGGACCCGCCGCCGCCGCCGCCATAATAAGCGGGTGTTCCGGAAATAAGATACGGACTCCCTATTCCGCCGTAGCCGCCTGTAATATCGCTCCTGGAATAGCCGCCTGTCTGGCCGGCGCCGCCGCCGCCGCCGCCCGCGCTTGGGGTTCCGCTGTCATAACCATTATCGTTCCCGCCGCCAAAACCCTGTCCCGAAGTACCGGCGGCGCCATCCAGACTTTGTCCGTTTTCCCCGGCCCCGCCGCCTGAGCCGCCGACGGTGGGAGCGATGGTCCAGGTTCCGCCATAACCGCCGCCTTTCGCCGTCAAAATAGAAAAGACAGAATCTCCGCCGTTATTGCCGGCGGCAAAACCGCTGACGCCGATTCCGCCCGCGCCGACCGTAACGGCGATGCTGCCCTGCGATACGGAAACTGCGGAGTTATAAACGACTCCTCCCGCGCCGCCGCCGCCGCCGCCGATGCTTGTGCCGTTAGAACCGCCGCCCGAACCTCCTCCGGCGACCACAAGGACCTCTACCTTGCCGTCGCAGACGACGTTGAACGTGCCGCTGGCGGTAAATTTGTGAATACGGTACGAACCGACGACCTCCCCGCCCGGCACGCTGCCGCCTGTCGCGAACACGCCGCCGACACAATTCCAACCGCTGTTATAATAATACTCCAGGTTCCCTATTTCGCTGTTAAACCGCAGCATGCCGTTCACGGCGGGGACAGGACGCTGCGCTATGGTGCCGAACGGGATTTTGAGGGCGTCGGTGCCGTTGATGTCCAGTTTGGCGGCGGGATTCGTAGTCCCGATGCCGACTCTGCCCGACGGCAGCCAGGTAGTAAGGGGAGCCAATGAGCTGCCGCCGGTGCTCAGCATGACGGCGGCGGGAGCATAAGACATGCCGCCTGTATAAGTTACGCCGTCGTTCGCGAACACAACAGGCGCCCATGCGAAATTGTCGCCCGCTCTGCCGACGGCGTGAAAAGCCTGGCCGCCGGTCGCGTGCGCGGAAATGCCGCCGTTCACATCTAGGGTCGTCGCAGGGCCCGCCGTGCCGATGCCGACTCTGCCCGAGGAGTCAATTGCAAATTCACTTCCCCCGCCTGCGCGGTCAACGCGATAGAAGCCGCTGTTGTCCGTATAAGTATTCCATGTCTGGGCGCCGGTGTTGTTCTTGACGGTAAAACCGCTGTTTCCCGTCCCGGTTACGGCGATGAAAGCGCTCCCCGCGGAATAGACATCAAGTTTGTTGCCGGGCCCCGTAGTCCCGATGCCTATATTGCCGATTGAATTGACACTCAATACCCTTGTAACCGCCGCGTTGGTCCCGGCTGCGGCGGTGATAAGGTTAAGGTTAGTGTCATTGCTCTCGATGCCGAAAGTCGGAGCGTTAGTGGAAGTAAGCTTGGGAGTTCCTGTGACGGAACTTGACCCCAGATGGCCGTTAAGGAATATGAACTGA